>CAZTKR010000193.1:0-7266 GCA_964614115.1 uncultured bacterium
CTTATCGGGAGCCCCTACGAGTGGATTCGATTCGGGACAGACCGGCTTGGACGCTTATACAGGCACGTATTCCCTGCCAGGAGCGAATGCAGAGATAAGCATCGAACTCCGAGAGGGCCAGCTGTATGCAACGCTGATGCAGGACACCAGATTCAACTATAGGATGAATCCTGTTGGAAACCATCGGTTTGGCATTGAGGATGAAACGGATCCCTGGTTTGTATTCGAGGCAGATGATGCCGGAAAAATACAAAGTGTGCGATTCTTGGACTTCCTATTCAAGCGGAACGAATGAGGCTGTTGACCGTATAATACCCCCTACGCGTTCCGACACTTCGGAACGGCTCTGGTCTTTTCTTAATAACCCAATACCAGTCCCGAGTCATCGGGGCTGGTGATCTTTTTGCCGCGAGAGTCCGCTAACGAAAATTTCAACCTTTGGAAGGAAGGGGTTTCATTCGGCAGGTGCCATACTCACCGACGTCTGCCGAATGACTTGGCGGTTGGGCAGAGCGGATGCAAACATCCGTTTAAGAGAGACAGCGCTCGTCTTAACCAAGCTTGCAAAAAGGACGTTTCTTTTGCAACTTTTCTTTCTAAAAGAAAAGTTGAGAACCGGTTCACCTAACATCATTTGGCAGCCCGCTGAAATGAATCGCCCGCCGACGAAAATAGCAAAGCCCGAATGATGGCGGGTTGTGGAAGGAGGAGAAAACCCATTCCGTCCCTCTCCTCAGGGACGGCTATTTACGTTCCCAACCAGATCATGAGTGCGAGATGGTTTGGGGTCGCCGATGAAACTTACAAGCCTGATGGATGGCGGGGCTGGGGCGCAAACCCTTGCCGGCCCGCACATTATGGATCATCCCACATGCGTCAAACCGGCTTGGCACCGTCACAAAATTTCCGTTTTTACAAACCCGATACCACTTTTCCCGTATAATCATCTGTGATCCACTTTTCCATAAACAATGACATAGGAGACGCCATGAGAGGAAAAATCTGGATACAGATAGCGATAGCCTGCGGTATCGCAGCACTGATCTGTTGCGCCTCCGGAACGGCTGTAGACCAGCCGATCGTGTTTGCCACATTTGCCGAACAGCCACACCAGCTCGACAACATACGCATCATGTCCGAGAGCATTCGCAGGTTCGGAGGAGAACATCGAAACGCACCCATCTGGCTCTACGTTCCCCAGGCGCTGAAGGACAGGAAATCCGGAGCGCTGAATCGATTGTCCGAACTCAACGTAGAGATTAAAACCAGTACCGCACCCGAGGATGCGCTTTGGTTCTTTTTTGCCAGAAAGATTTTCGCCTCCGGACAAGCGGAAGCCGATGCCGAGGGCAAGGCAGCCATCCTGGCATGGTTGGACGACGACACCATCGTACTGCAGGAACCCCGGGAATTCATCCTGCCCGAAAGCAAGAGTCTGGGCTACCGTCCTGTGATGCACAAAAACATCGGCTTGCTGTACACCGAGCCCGTGGATGCCTTCTGGGCCCGGGCGTACGAAAAAATGTCCGTGCCGGAATCTTCCCTGTTCCCCATGGTCACGCCGGCTGACGGGGACACGATCCGTCCCTACTTCAACGCAGGATGCATGGTTGTACGGCCGGAACGGCATATCCTGAGAAGATGGGGCGAGTATTTCACCGCCCTGTACCAGGATTCCCTCCTGGCGGAATTCTGCAGACAGGATGTTGCCAAACGCATCTTCATCCACCAGGCAGCGTTGACCGGTGCCATACTGAATCATGTCGAACAGAATGACATGCTCGAATTCTCAAACCGGATCAACTACCCCATCTTTTTCAAGGAAATGTTCGGTGCAAAACGGGATTTCCGTAATCTTCAGGACGTGGTCACATTTCGATACGAGACATACTTCAGGAACCCAGCACCCGATTGGTATGAACAACTTCAGGGACCGGCGGACAAGATCGACTGGCTCAAGCAACACCTGAACAAGAAATAATCCCGGCAGGGGACATACCCCCTACCCGTCCCAAGACTTCGGGATGGATGCCTGGCCTTTTTTTCAGCGCCAAAACGCGGTACATTCTTTCTTTATCCAATAACAGTCCCGATAGGGACTGGTGCCTTTTTGCCGTCCCGAAGCTTCGGGACACCCAAAAACTCCGACTGGATAAAGGAAGGGGTTTCATTCGGCAGGTGTCAGATCCACCGGCGTCTGCCGAATGACTTGGCGGACGGGCAGAGCGGATGCAAGCAACCGTTTAAGGTGGACAGCGCTCGTCTTAACCAAGCTTGCAAAAAGGAAGTTTCTTTTGCAACTTTTCTTTCTAAAAGAAAAGTTGAGAAACGGTTCACTCCACATCATTTGGAAGCCCACCATGATGAATCGCCCGCCGACGAAAATAAAAAAGCCTAACGAACGGCAGTGCCGTGCGGTTGGCTCTTGACGCCCCCGGCCAGAGGGCGGGGGCGAGAGGGATTGGGGTCGCCGACGAAACTAACAAGCCCAATGGATGGAGGGGACGCGGGGCGGTCTTCTTATGCTCCCAGTCACAGTGTGGGAACAAAAGAGACGTGTGAATCGCCAACAACAATAGCGAAGCCCGATAAAAGGCGTGGAGCTTGTTTGGCCCACCTCCTACCCTAAAAAAACCACACACTGCAAATTCCCCTTGCATTACTCACCATAATCCTGTATACTTTTTGTATGCTCAGACCCGTTACAAACCGGACGCCCACAGTATCCACAACCAAACTTCATTCGTGTTACTCATACGATCTGATACACCGCAAGATACTATCTGTATCGCCAATAGCCTGATGACATTGTGAAAAATGTCTGAACATTCAGGCAGGCTCCAAGGAGCCATCCCACGGGCAAGCGAAAACAATAGCAAAAAATCAAAACGAAGCGTCACATCCCGAACCAATCCAAGAGGTGCCATCATGAAAAAACAATGCGTTTTTTTCCTGACCGTTTGTTTTGCCGTCTCTGCATCCGCAGTGCCGGCTTTGCAGGATACGGCGGACATGGTGATGTTCAACGGCAAGATCATCACCGTGGATGAGCAGAACACCATTGCGCAGGCCGTGGCCGTGAAAGACAGCCTCATCTTAAAAGTCGGAACGAATGCAGAAATCCAAGCATACGTCGAACCGGGTGTCACGGAGATGCACGATCTTAATGGATTGACGGTGACACCGGGCATCATCGACGCCCACGCCCATCTGATGTATTACGGCCAGGCGGAAAATGATTTCGTGAATCTCCGCCCTCCGGACGTCCAGGATATTGCCGATGTGGTGGCCACTATCGGCGCCCATATTCAGACCATAGAGCCGGGCGAGTGGGTCATCGGAGACGGTTTCTTTCGTCTGGAAGGTATTCCGACAAAGGACGATCTGGACCCCGTGTCGCCGGATAATCCCGTGTTCCTGAACAGCCTGGGCGGTCATTACGGATCGGCCAACAGCAGGGCCCTGGAAATCGCGGGCATCGATGCCAACACGCCAAACCCGGCTGGGGGCATCATCGACAGGGATGATGTAACGGGTGAACCCACGGGTATATTCTGGAACCACCCGGCCATGGATTTGATCAGGCGTTATTACCCGCCCTTCGACGAAGAAGCACTGACTTATGATGTGATCTGGGCTCAGGATGCGTACATAGCAGCCGGGGTCACCAGTTTTCAGGATGTGAACGTCCGGCAACCTGTCCGCGTTCGCGGTTATGTGGGTGCCGTGGATTCGCTGAAGATCAGAGGATACCTGTCGTTCACCATAGAAAGGCCCACAGATGCCGCATTCAGCGTCGAGAACATGGTTCCAACCCAGGGCCCCTGGCTCAGCATGATTTGCGATAAATTTTTGTTGGACGGCCAGCCGCCCACAGCGTACACATACGATCCCCATCTGGGGCCGTCGTACGACCTGCCCACCTGGAATCCGGATACATTGAAAAAGGTGGTGAAGGACCTTCATCGTGCCGGTCATCAGCTGGCATTCCACGTCATCGGCGATGCGGCCATCGATCTTGGGCTGGATGCCATTGAAGAAGCTTTGAACGAAACACCCCGGCCCGATCATCGTCACCGGTTGGAGCATGTGGTGCTGCCCACGGAACAGGCCATCCAGAGGATGAGCACCCTGGGCGTCATCGCATCCGTACAACCCCTGGTTATTTACACAAGCGGCGAGCTGTATAAAATTGTGTTCGACGAAGAAATCGTGCAACGGATGAAACCCATGCGGTCGTTCCTGGACGCGGGTGTGAAATTGGCTCTGGGCACGGATTATCCCACAGTGCCCTTGCTCCATCCCAAATACACGCTCTGGTCGGCCGTGACCAGGAGAACCCTGGCCGGAGACGTCATCGCACCCGAGGAGTGCATCACGATCCAGGAAGCCTTGTACGCCCATACCATGGGGTGCGCCTATGCCGCGTTCGAAGAAGACGTGAAAGGCTCCATCGAAGAGGGCAAGTACGCGGACATGACCATTTGGTCCGGCGACCTGTATACCATCCCCACGGATGAATTGCTCAATTTGTTCGTCCGGGGAATCGTCGTGGCAGGTATCGTTTATGAGAATCCCCAAACCGGTGTGCAAGGTGACCTCCATGCCACCGTTCCCGACGGTGTGGAACTTTACTATAACTATCCCAATCCATTCAACGCATCGACCCGCATCGTGTACAACCTGCAAAAGGCGGGCTTCACCTCGCTGAAGATATACAATAATTTTGGACAACTCGTCAAAACCCTGGTCAATCATACGCAGCTACCCGGAAAATACATCGTGGAATGGGATGGAACGGACGCCAACGACCTGAGAGTCTCGTCGGGCCA
This sequence comes from uncultured bacterium, assembly GCA_964614115.1. Taxonomy (GTDB): domain Bacteria; phylum Zhuqueibacterota; class QNDG01; order QNDG01; family DSAB01; genus CAZTKR01. Next base: position 4,833 of record CAZTKR010000193.1, read on the forward strand.
GTATTATTTTCAGCTGACCCAGGGCGACCGTATCATCGTCAAGAAAGCACTGCTGTTGAAATGACCATACTTCGGGATCGTGGGAATACTCGTCAGACGATGAGAATAGTGAAGCCCGATGAACGGAGGGGCTGCGGAGTGGCTAACCCCCTACCTGTCCCGACACTTCGGGACGGGTGCCTTTTTGCCGCGAGACTCCGCAAGCAAAAACTCCGACCTGGTCAAGGAAGAGGTTTCATTCGGCAGGTGCCAGACCCACCGGCGTCTGCCGAATGACTCGGCGGACGGGAAGAGCGGATGAATCCCTTATCCGTTCCGAGAATTCGGAACGAATGCCTGGCCTTTTTTTCAGCGCCGAAGCTCGTATGCGACAAAGGGGGCGGGCGTTAGCCGGCGAAAGCCGGGTTGCGAAGGGGCATGGAGGGGTGGATCAAAATGCCCGAAGCAATCCTCGGCTCTTACGCAATTCAGCATTAAAAAAGGCCGATTTCTTTTGCAACTTTTCTTTCTAAAAGAAAAGTTGAGAAACGGTTTCCGGAACATAATTTGGACGCCCGACACAATGAATCGCCCGCCGATGAAACGAACAAGCCTGACGGAAGGCGGAGCGCGGGAGGGATTGGTCTTTTTACGCTCCCGGCCAGAGGGCGGAAGCGAGGGGTTTCGGGGAATCGCCGACGAAATCCACAAGCCTGATGAACGGCGGGATTCTGGGAGGCCAATCAACTGCTTCGGGATAGCTTAGATGATCGGATTTTATCTCCCACGACGATAATCCATAAAACCCAATTCATCCAACCAAACCAAAACAAACACCTCCCCTGTCCGTATAAAAACAAAACAGGCCGTTACACATTAAACACTTGACAATCTCCCGTCAAACACGTATCCTATTACACGAAAACGATCCGTGATTGCGTCATTAAAATCCAGAAACCTAATACAAAGGATAGCACCCATGTTTGAAAAAAGAAACGTCATCTGCATCTTCTCTATAATTGTGATACTCCACGCATCCCGTCTGTTTTCACAACCAAAGGACACTATACCCCAAAAAGTAGTCAGATACTGTTATGTGATCAAACCCAAGGAGTGGTACCAGAACCAGGAGAAGCTGTGGAAACAGGAGCTATCCAAAAATCCTCGGAATGAGGATGCGTGGTACAACTACTTTTTCGCAGCCAGGTATGGATGGACAGACGTCAAAGGTCGAACCCTTACCAGAGAAACGCTCATGGATTCCATTTATCAGGAGATGGGGAAAGCCATCCCGGATTCCTGGGTCTATCATTATATCCATTATTACAACTATGCCACGGATTTCTCCCGTCTCGAAAAAGCGTATGAAATCAATCCCCGCATTCCCGATTTATACTGGGAATTCATAAAGGAATACGCACTCAAGCGGCAGGATGAAAAAAAACGAACCTTCTGCAAGAAACTGTACGAGAGTCAGGATATCTCCACCGGGATTTACAATCTCAATTACAACATGCTGAACTCTACGTCCAGGAACGCCATCCTGTTTACCAACGGCGATACTGACACATACCCCGCCTGGGTGCTTCAGGACGCCAAGGGCGTCCGAACCGATGTGTTGATACTGACCATGCACGGTACATTCTTCAATCGGGATTACCTGAAATCACTCCTGGCTGACAGAGGAATCGACCTGGATGTGGACCAGCTATCCAAGAGCGACGTGGCCCTTTATTTTGAGGGACTGGTGAACTTGTTGCGCGTTCACTATCCGGACGTCCCCATTCACGTGGCCCTGTCTGTGTATGCGCCCTATTACGAATCCTTCAAGGATAAATGGCACATTACCGGATTCGCCCTGACGTACAGCGAAGACCCGTTTGATAGCGATGAGCGGAACAGGGAGATCATCGAGAACGACCTGCGGCTGGATTACCTGAATTACGACTGGTATGCGGACCTGCACGTCTCAGAGCCTTTCGTCCGTCGGTTGAACGTGATGTACGTGGAGCCTTTCATTAAATTAGCGAAATATTATCATTTCAGAGGGAATGCCGAATCAGCAACGAAGTGGAAGAATAAGGCGCTCACCCTTGCACAGAAAGCGGATCACGACGATTGGATACAGAAGATAAAAGCCATGACATGGTGATACATACCGCTCCGTCTCCGCCGAGCCATGAGACGGACTGAATCCACCCTTTCCCCCAAGGCCGTCCGAATGTAACCCACGGCCTTGTTCATTTTTCCCTTGATTTCGTCATGGGAATGATGTACAATATATTATTAATAATCAGTCTTATGTGTATAATGTGCTTCCTTGAACATTATAAGTGAATAAGGTGTGGGATTTATCATAAGCCATAGACGATAAGTCATGTTTCGTCTTTATCATTAAAAATTTATAAAGAACAAGGATAAGTATTCGGAGTACCAGACTTGAAGACCATACATA
>CAZTKR010000194.1:0-7253 GCA_964614115.1 uncultured bacterium
TCGACCGGTATCATGAGAATGCGGACCGCATATACCGGGTATACAAAAAATATCAAATGGGAGAAGAAACCGACTACAATCCGTCCACGCCTTTTCCTCTGGCCTCTTCTGCAAGACAAAAAATCGCCGGAGTCCGGCTATCCACCAAGTACAGCCGCAACACGGCCCTGGTAAGATATGGTGACAAAATATTTACGGAAAACCGTGTTTGCTGTGCGGACACCTCTTTCTTTAACCTGTTTACTTTTCAATTCTTGAAGGGGCATGCGGAGACGGCACTATCGACACCGGACGCCATCGTGATTACCCGCGATATGGAGACCAAGTATTTTGGAAGCAAGGATCCGATAGGTAAGGTCCTGACCGTTGACAACAGAGGCGAATTTATTGTTACGGGCGTGGTTGAAAACGTTCCCGTCCATTCGGAATTACGGTATGACTTTTTCATGCCTATATCATTCATCGCCCAGGCCGATAATGCGGATGATTGGGGCACCCACTGGCTTTTTACATTCGTCATGCTCGAACAAAATACCGACCCGTCCGACGTGTCGCAAGAGATGTCCGCCATGATTCAAGAGCGACTGCCGGAAGAGAAAATTTCCCTTCATCTGCAGCCGCTCACGGATATTCATCTTTACTCTGTTGACGGAAAACCCGTGGGAATGAGATACGTTTATTTTTTCTCCATCATCGCCGTTTTCATCCTCGCCATTGCCAGCATTAACTTTATGAATTTGACAACGGCGTATTCTTTGAGACGCGCCAGGGAAGTGGGCTTGCGAAAAACCGTAGGCGCCGAGAAGAAACAAATCGCGCTGCAGTTCTTCGGGGAGTCCCTCCTTTTCACGTGTATCGCCATGGGCATTGCGTTTGTTTTGCTGCACCTGGTTTCTCCGGCTTTCAACGATGTGACGGGAAGAACGCTGGCCCTCGATGTTACGAACCTGAAACACATTCTCGGATTTCTACTGATTGTCATCGTGACCGGTTTGCTGTCCGGAATTTATCCGGCGTTGTTCTTGTCTTCGTTTCGGCCTGCAGATGTGTTAAAAGGGAGCATGAGTCGGGGCATGAAGGGTTCGACGCTGCGCAAAATACTGGTCATCATCCAATTTTCTCTTTCCATCATTCTGATGATCAGCACGTCCATTATTTATTCACAACTGGATTACATAAAAAACAGGGACAAGGGGTATACCGAAGAAAACGTTCTCTATCTGTACATGAACCAGGAGTTGCGTGAAAATTACGAACCCGTGAAGAATGAACTCCTGAAAAATCCTGAAATACGGAATGTTGCCAGGACGTCGGAATTGCCCAACAGCATTTGGTCGATCGCTCGGGGGATCGTCTGGGAGGGCAAGGAAACCGACGAAGGCGCCGCATTCGGTTTTGCCACCATCGATGAAGATTACATCGAAACCATGCAAATGGAGATTGTGCTGGGGCGTCATTTTTCCAAGGCATTTCCCACCGACTCGGCTAATTATATTTTGAATCAAAAAGCCATCGCCGTCATGGGGTATGAGGATCCCATCGGAAGGCGATTTACACTGGATGAGGACGCACCGGGCATGATTATCGGCGTGGTGAAAGATTTTCATTCCCTGCCGCTGAATTATGCGATGGAACCGGTTGTCTTGGTACTGGCGCCGGATTGGTGTCGGCGTGTATTGATTCGGGTTCAAACAGACGACATGGCGGAAATAGTACATTACATAGAAGAGGTTTGGAATCAGTTCATCCCCGGATTTCCTTTTGAATACGGCTTCCTGGACGAGCGGTTCGACAGCATGTACGACGCCGAGCTTCGGGCGGGAAAAATATTCGGTTACTTTGTCGTGATAGCCATATTCATTTCCTGTATGGGACTGTTTGGGTTGTCGTCCTTTACCGCAGAACAAAAAACAAAGGAGATAGGCGTACGGAAAATCCTGGGCGCGTCTACCCTGAAAATTCTTTGTCTTCTTTCTAAGGAATTTATTAAATGGGTTCTGTTGGCAAATTTAATCGCCTGGCCCGTGGCTTATGTTGTTATGACAAAATGGCTGCAAAACTTTGCCTATCGGGCACATGTGGGCATATGGGTATTTGCAGTATCCGCGTTGGCCGCCATTCTCATCGCATTGTTCACAGTGAGCTATCAGTCCATCAGGGCTGCTATGAGCAATCCTGTGGATTCACTCCGGTATGAATGAGTCCGGGCAGGCGCGAGGAGCAAGAGGGTGTCGGCCATGGACGGTCTGACCTGAACGCGTCATTTTAATGGGAAGACGATGAAACGTCATCGCAAACGAAAAATAATGAAATGGGTTTTATCCCACCTGACCGACGAGGTGTTGTGTGCCTCCATCATCGAGGACCTGGAATATCGGTTTCAGCAAGACCGGAATATCAAATGGTCGTTTTTCAGATTCATTCGTTTTGTCTTCCAGAGTGTTATCACATGCTTTCCTCTACTCATCGATAAAGGTTTCGGAGGTCTGGCCATGTTCAAAAATTACATTAAAATAACATTCCGAACTATCAAAAAGCAGAAGGTCTACTCGTTCATCAATATTTTCGGCTTGGCTATCGGCGTTGGGATTTGCATCGTTATTTTTCTTTTCATGGAGTATGAACTCGGCTTCGATTCGCATTTTCACCATAAAGAGAATATCTGCCGTGTTGTGACCCATATCAACAGTCCTGAAGGAATGGAGTACGAAGGATGCACACCGTTCCCGACTGCCGCAGCCCTGAGGAATGATTTCTCCGAACTTGAACTGGCAACTCCAGTGTACCGTGTGTCCGATGCGATGATCTCTATCGATACGGATCGTTTTAAGGAGACAAGTCTATTGTTCGTGAATCCTCAGTTTTTTAAGTTTGAGGGAACGGAATGGATACTGGGAGAGCCAGAAAAATCTCTGGATGATCCTCATTCCGTTATTTTAACGGAACGTTTGGCATTGAAGTATTTTGGTGAGACGGAAGTCATGGGAAGGACGCTGCGCTTGGACAACGAGTTTGATCTTCATGTAACGGGCGTGGTCACAAATCCGCCACGAAGAACGAGCCTGCCGTACGATATGTTGATCTCGTGGAACCTGTTGAACGATTATCATGGTGCACGATCGTCCTTGGATGATAAATGGAATTTCATCGACGGTGATTGCCTTACCTTTATACGGCTTCCCGCATCTGTCGATCCAAAATATCTGGAGGAGAGGTTCGATGCGTTCGAGAAAAAATACATGGAACCACTGTATGCAGAAAAATGGTCATTTCGTTTGCAACCCCTGAAGGATATCCATTTTAATCCGCGTTACGGATCCTATAATTATGTAACCAGTCGAATAACCTTATTCTCCTTCGCGGCCATAGGATTTCTGATTCTTCTCATCGCATGCTTCAATTTCATCAATCTCACCACGGCCCAGGCCATGAAGCGGGCCAGAGAGATGGGAATGCGCAAAGTGCTGGGAGCCGCACGTGTGCAGCTCATCCGTCAATTATTGGGAGAAACGAGCCTGTTCACGTTCCTGGCCATCCTGACGGCCATCTTTCTTGCATGGGGCTTTCTTCCGCAATTGAATCAATTCTTGGGGAATAATACGGAATTACGATTCGTTCCCAGCATTGGAATCCTCGTTTTTCTTTGCAGCATCTATTTTTTTGTGAGTTTTCTCAACGGCCTCTACCCGTCATTTGTACTCTCCCGTTACCGGCCCGCCGATGCGTTGAAGCAAAAAATATTCTCCCGGGGAAAGAGCACCTATCGGCTTCGCAACGGACTCGTCCTCATACAGTTTATCGTTTCTCAGATACTCATCGTGGGGATGTTGGTCATCGCAGGTCAGATGAAGCATCTATCGCGCATGGATCTCGGATTCCGAAAAGAGGGGATGGTAACTGTCCGGCTCCCCGAATACGAGGAGGCCTCTTGTGAAGCTTTGCGGAGCGAATGGCTTAAAAATCCGCACATTAAAAACATCAGCTTCGCCTGGAGTGCACCAACATCACGGTCCAATTTTGATACACCGTTCGTGTATGAATCTTCGGGTAACCTCGTGCGATGGCAGGTCTGTGTAAAAATGTGCGACAAGCGCTATCTGGATGTTTATGAAATTCCCCTCATTGCCGGTAAATTTTTTGAAAGGAATGCCGGCGACGAATCCCACAAACAGTGGGTGGTTAATGAAGAAGTGGTCCGCCGCATGGGATTTCCCGATCCGTGGGAGGCAGTGGGCAAACGTGTTAATGTGAATGGTCTGGACGGCGAGATCATCGGTGTCATTCGTGATTTTCATGTGTATTCGCTGCGCAGCGAGATCAAACCCATCGTGTTCTTTAATTTTTGGCCGGGAAATCATAACGAAGCTCAAATCAGGATGGACATGGTCGAAGTCCGGCATACGATGGATTATATCCAAAACGTATGGGCCGCGTATTATCCCGACTATCTATTCGAGCGTGCCTTCCTCGATGATTTCCTCAAAGGATTGTACGAATCGGAATCCAAAATGCTGATCATGATACAAACCGCATCGTTCCTGGCGATTTTAATCGGTTGTCTGGGTTTGCTGGGTCTCGTCTCGTTCATGGTTCTGCAGCGGACAAAAGAAATTGGTATCCGGAAGGTGCTGGGTGCAACGGTCGGAAGTATTTATGTCATCGTTTCCAAAGAATTCTTAAAGTGGGTTGTGATTGCGAGCATAACCGCATGGCCAGTGGCGTATCTACTCTCGAGTAAATGGCTTCAGGAATTTGCGTATCGTATACGTCTGAATGTGGGCTATTTTATAGCTGGCGGACTGATTTCTCTCGGGATTGCATTAATCGTACTCAGCTATCAGGTGATTCGAGCCGCCACGGCTAATCCCGTGGATTCGCTACGGTACGAATGAATCCATGCAAAGGTAAGAAACGAGGGGATTTCGGTCATAGACAGTCTGACCTGAACCTATCATATGAACGGGAAGACGATGAAACGTCCTCGAGACCTAAAAATAACGCAATGGATTTTATCGAGATTCACCGATCCAGCGATGTGCTCCTCGATTATGGAAGACCTGGTGTACCGGTATAGGCAGGAGGTTAAGGAGAATGGCCGATGGGCGGCGCTTTTCTTTCATGTCATTCGTTGTTTAATTATCATCATTCCCCTGCTGTTGGAAGTCATTTTTGGAGGTTTCGCTATGTTAAAAAACCACATTAAAATCGCACTCAGGAATATTCAAAAACATCAAGGGTATTCTTTCATTAACATTATCGGGTTGGCTGTGGGTATTTCATGCTGTATCCTCATTGTTCTATTTGTACATAATGATTTATCCTACGATAAATACCATCAAAACGCTGATCGGATTTATCGTATTAGTTCGACGTATGTAACTTCTGGGGAGCCTGTTCGATTTGCGGGAGCCTCGCCGGCAATCGGACCGCGTCTGAAGGAAGAATTCCCCGAAGTCGAGGAATATGTCAGGATCGCCCGTGTGCAGACAACGCTGTTCCAGCAGCCGGAGAATGATATAACCTTCTATGAACCAAACATTATTGTGGCCGATCCAAGTCTGTTTCAAGTCTTTACCTATGAATTCGTCAAGGGAGATCCCGCCACATGTCTGGACGATCCTCAAAACATTATCCTAACCGAGACGCTTGCCGTAAAATATTTCGGGTATGAAGATCCTATAGGCAAAATCCTCCGAGCGGACAATGATGATATGATTGTCACGGGTGTGATCAAAGCGCCGCCACAAAATTCACATCTGACTGTAGAAGCCATTGCATCTTATTCCCTGCTCCCGGAATCTTTACGGTTAAATCCTTCGATGTATGAGCTCCTTGGGTTTACCTATGTTCTTCTTCCTGAAAAGTATGATTTTACCAGATTCTATGACAAATGGCCTGCCTTTTATGATAAATACTGTACTGAGGATGCCGAGAGTTACGGTCAGGTTTTTCAACCCAATTTTATCAAGCTAACCGATATCCGTTACAGTTCCATGGTTTTTCGTTTTGATGTGGCGGTTGGAAGCAAAGCATATCTATACGCGTTCATTTCCATCGGTATTTTTATTCTCGCGCTTGCATGCATTAATTACATCAACCTGACAACGGCACATGCCGCAGACCGCGTCAGAGAAATCGGGATTAAAAAAGTCTTGGGCTCGGCCAGGAGAAATTTGATATTCCAGGTACTGGGCGAGTCGTTTTTTATTTCTTTTCTGTCCATAATTGCAGGATTCGTATTCTTAAAACTCTCCCTGATGTTCATCCCGATTGCCCAGTTGCTTGATTTTCACGTTGAGTTGAACTTTTTCAAGAATCCGTATCTGTTCATTGGAGCATCGGGACTCTTTGTATTCATCGGTCTCGCCTCCGGTTTGTATCCGGCGTTCTATATCACGGCCGTCATGCCGGTTAAGGCATTGTCAGGGACATTCAAGTCCGGCACGAAAGGATTATTCATCCGAAGAGTCTTAGTCACGGCGCAGTTCATCATTTCTATCGGAGTGGTCGTTCTCATGCTCTTCATGAATGATCAGGTAAATTTCATGCGGAATCAGGATCTGGGATTCAAGGATGAAAATGTCGTTTCCGTCCCGATACGGGATCCATCCGTTGCCGAGGCATTGCCAGCCTTGAAGGAGGATTTACTAAAGCACCCCGGAGTCATCTCCGTTACAACCGGGAATAATATTCCCGGTCGACCCAGCTCCGGACTTTACATGTTTGAGGGTGAGGAGGGGACAGAAGAGCATAATTTTAATGTGTTTTGGGTCGGCCATGATTATACCGAAACGTTGGGACTCGAATTGGTGAAAGGACGAGATTTTAACAGACGTCATACATCCGATCGGGATCATGCGATAATCGTCAATGAAACGCTTGCTAAAGTGATGAACTGGAAAGATCCCATCGGAAAACGAATCACACAGAATCAGTACCAAGCAGAGGTTGTTGGTGTGGTTAAGGATTTCAACTTTCGTTCCCTTCATAATGCGATAGGGCCTTTGTTACTTAGAATGCAATCCCGACCGAGCGGACGCCTGATTCTTAAAATACAGGGCCAGAATATTGTACAAATCATGCGACTCCTTGAAGAAAAATGGAAGAGCATTTGTCCGAGCAGGCCCTTTGAGTATTCGTTCCTGGATGATGAATTCGGCAGGCTTTATGATGAGGATCAACGGCGGAATAATCTGGTTAAATTGTTTTCCATCATTTGCATGTTCATCTCATGTCTCGGCGTGCTGGGATTG
>CAZTKR010000195.1:0-7227 GCA_964614115.1 uncultured bacterium
ATATTTTGCGAAATCTTTTGTATATTTCATTTTACACCCACTTATCGAAAAATGTGATAACTTTATTTTCGATTAATTTGTCGAAGTAGTCCGGCATAAAGCATTTATCGCCTAAACATATCAAACCATTTTTTTTTTCGTCAGATCATTTGCCGATATTAAACCAGATTTAATCAATTCGCGTGCTTTAGCTTCACCTAATCCCGGATATGCAATCAATTTTTCCATCATGAAGCGTTCCGCCTTTTTCCGTGAAACCGTTTTACCTCAGGGCGACAAGTACGGGAAGTCTTCCCTGACCGACGAATTGAAAGAGCGGATACTGGCCAAGCTTCAGCAGACGATGGCCGATGAGAAACCCTATCTCGATGATTCTCTTTCGCTTCCTGCTTTGGCCAAAGTCGTGGCCGTCTCACCCCATCATCTCTCGCAAGTTCTGAACGACAGTCTAAACCAAAACTTCTTCGAATACATCGGTCGTTTTCGCGTCGAAGAAGCCAAAATGATGTTGTCTGACCGGGCGAATATAAACCTCAAAATGGAAGAGGTGGCCAGGCGTGTGGGATATCTCTCCAAATCTGCATTCAACACAGCGTTCAAGAAACATACAGGAATGACGCCGTCCCGGTTTCGTGAACTGAAAACAAAATCCTCCTCAGAGATCGGATAAACGTCCCCAGAGCCGGTTTGGGGTGCCCTGCCGGTCGCCCCGATCATCTCGAACGCCTTCCCTATAGGGATGTTCAAACAATTTCAGATTTCCAGGGTATATTAGAGAAAAAGGATGTGAATTCAAGAATAGCTTGATCCATTGAAATAGATATGGATCACAACCTGCGGGTTGGAGGAGGTTTGTATGACGAAGAAATACATCTCCCGTGAGTTTCTGCTCAGCCATGGCATGATCCTCTTTTATCTAGCGGTGATAAAATTTTTGATTCATCTTTTCACGAACCTCTCGGGCGCATACGGTTTTTTCCGGGATGAGTTCTACTACATCGCGTGCAGTGAACATTTGGACTGGGGGTATGTGGACCAGCCGCCATTATCTATTGCTCTCCTTACTCTGAGCCGCATGTTCTTTGGCGATTCCCTCTGGGCCATTCGATTGCTGCCCGCTGTAGCGGGAGCCGTGGCGGTTTTTCTGACAGGAAAGATCGCCCGTGAACTGGGCGGCGGTCTGTTCGCCCAGGTGTTGTCTGCGGTGGCCGTCCTTGTGGCGCCTCAGTACCTGGGAACCAACAACCTGTATTCCATGAACAGCTTTGACCTACTCTTCTGGGTACTGGGAGCGTATATCATCATACTCGTTATAAAGACAGGGCACACGCGCTGGTGGCTCCTCCTGGGGCTGGTGTTGGGCCTGGGACTGTTGAACAAGATCAGCATGCTCTGGTTCAGTTTCGGCTTAGTCGCGGGTTTGCTCCTGACCCCTCAGCGACGCTATTTTCTGACGAAAGGACCCTGGCTGGCGGGATTGATGGCGGTGGTCCTGTTCTTGCCCCATATCCTCTGGCAGGTTACCAACGACTGGCCCACGCTGGAATTCATCCAGAACGCCACGGGAGAGAAAATGGCCAGCATCTCTCCTGTCGCTTTTATGACCGAACAGATACTGAACATGAATCCCGTGAGTTTTCCCATCTGGTTTTTAGGATTACTCTTTTTTCTCCTGTTCAAGCAGGGGAAGCGATACCGCGCGCTGGGTGTTCTCTATGTTGTCGTCCTCGTGCTCCTCATCGTCAACCAGAAGAGCCGGCCGGGCTACCTGGCTCCGGCGTATCCCATGCTGTTTGCCGGAGGCGCTATTGTTATCGAGATGTTCAGTAGGCGACGTGGATGGTCTTGGCTTAAGCCCTTGAGCCTCATCGGTGTAATCGTCTGTGGATTATCGATAGCGCCCCTGGGCATGCCCGTTTTACCGGTTGAAACGTATATCCGGTATGCCGAACGCCTGGGTATCGCCCCTTCGACGCATGAGAAGAAAGAGGTGGGCAAGCTTCCCCAACACTATGCCGATATGCATGGCTGGGAGAAGATGGTGGCTACCGTGGCAGGAATCTACGACTCGCTTTCTGCCGAGGAGCAAGCGCAGTGCGCCATCTTCACAGGGAATTACGGAGAGGCCGGAGCCGTGGATTTCCTGGGCCGGAAATACAACCTTCCCAAGGCCATCAGCGGGCACAACAATTATTGGTTATGGGGATTTGGTGACCATACGGGTGATGTCACGATTCACATGGGAAGCCCGTCGGAAGAAACTCTAAAAACGATGTATGAAGAGGTTCGTCTTGCCGATACATTCCAGTGTGAATACTGTATGCCGTACGAGAACAACATGCCCATCTATGTATGTAAAGGGATTCGGTCTCCGCTGAGGGACTTATGGCCGAGGTTCAAACATTTTGAATGAATGTGCTTCAAGCATAGGATAGAAGGAGTTTGTCACAGAAGCAATCGGACAAATGAATGAGTTAAATGCGGTATATTTAAGCCAACTTTCAGTTATACATTAGTCATCCGGTTTACTTATTTCGCCCGTTTAAACAAACTCGAAATATCGTCTACGAGAGGGATTCTTCACAGATAATCGTCTTCCTTTTAGGGAGGTTCCCTTTATTTCTACAATTTGTACGACCTTATAAATCAGGACGACTTTTTAATAATAATCGTTATTATGACGGTACCATTTCATCCTTTTTGATGCCGACATGAAAGACCAAAGAATCTGTTTCATGTCTTCGCGGGTGTATACAAATTTCATCGATCACAGATAATTTCAGGAGAGTACCAGTTTATGAATCAGGACGATTTTTTTTATCCTGTCTATTATATTTAAGGACAACATCAGGGTCGATTCAGCAAGAAGGCTCAGGAGGAGCAGAATGAAGAAGAATAGGAAAGCTCTCATCGGTTTATTCCTGTTTGGCTTCCTCGTTTTTAGCCTGTTTTTATATTGTGGCAAACGCCATCTTACCCAATCATCTGATGAACCGCCAACAGGGGATGATTCTTCAGAAACCGGCTTCTTTCATAACATCGCGAATCAACGATACGAGACAGACCATTTCAGGATTCATTACCCGACTCCCGACGACTCGACACTGGCCCGTGGCATGGCCCGTTATGTCGAGGATGTGTATGTTTATGTGGACAGCATCTATGCCGGGAATGCTCCGGACACAAAAACCGATGTCTTCCTGACCGCAGATAATACAAATTATTACAATTATGAAAGTTACGGGCCCGACGGCATCTACTTGTATATCGAGAACCGAACCAACATGAAACAGATATTCGCCCATGAGTTCGGACACGCAACGTACTTTCATGTGTCTGGGGGAAGTTCTTATGATCAGTTTGAGTTCTTGAACGAAGGGGCCAGCGTGATTATCGAACTACAGTATGAGATGGAATTGGGCCAGCCCGAGCCCTGGAATTTGCGAGCCTTTTGGGCTGCTCATCGCGAGATCATTCATAAGGATTCCCTGTCCGACTGGAATTCGAAAAGATATGACCTGGAGTATATTTTTAATGCCGTTGGATTTACGTTTTATACCTACTTTCGTGAACAGTTTGGGGTAGAAGTATGGATTGATTTGATTCGGGCGTTACCGTATTCGAATCATCTGCTCGCGGCATTTACCAGAATTGGATTGGATTATGATGTATTTTTTGACGATTGGCATGTCGACTTGCTGAGCGGATTTCAGGCCAACGCGTCTCAACTTACGCAAGTGCCGGTCATCACCGACAGCCTCATCATCGAACCTCACGATAATTTGCGGGACGTGAAGGTCAAAATTACGGTGGAGAACGGCGAGAGCTCTCAGTATAACGTTTTATTCTCCTATTATATCAATAATAGTCATCGAGAACCGTCGTACCAAGCGCAGGGAAACCATTACGAAACAATCACCACCATCGGTAGGGATTTACCCGTGGGGACTCAGATTCGTTATGATGTGGTCGTCTGGAGTGATGTTTTACTTACCTGGATTAAATTGGGATGGAAACGATTCACATTGGAATAGGCGTCGCGTACATTTTAAACAACGTACGGAGATGGGACGGATCATGAAATATAATGCTCGTTTTTACCTTGTCGTATGTTTTTTATTAGGAATGGATGCGGCGGTGTGCATTTCCGCACGAGAGAGTTTTGCCGACGGAAGCCAATCCTACAATTCACCCCTGTTCCTGGATGGCGTTCGCATACAGGCCGGGTCGGAAGACCTGAAGGCGGGCGATAACTTTTCAGCACCCTGTGTGGTGGATTGGAACGGGGATGGCAGGAAAGACCTGATTTTCGGTAGCGACCATGAGAACGGCGTATATCTGTATATCAACGAAGGTTCTGACGACGAGCCGGTTTTTTCGTCGTGCATCCGGATGATAGCCGGACCCATCATCCAGGCGAAGAAGATGATCTATCAAAAATAGGACGATGAGGAGAAGGTGTCCTAATTAAATGAGCACATCATCGAGAGGAAATAATCGACCCGGCGGATCGCCTCCGGCTGCGACTTATTGCAGGATAATCATCTTTCGTGTTGCCGTAAATCTTCCCGCTTGGATTCGATAAAGGTAAATTCCTCCCGAAAGGTTTTTGAGTACAAACGGAACAGAATACGTGCCTGCGTTCTGGTATGCGTGGATTAACGTCTCAATCTTCCTGCCGGTAATATCAAAAACAGTGACCTTGACCCACGCTTTCTCGGGTATGGCATAAGAAATCACCGTTGAAGGATTAAAGGGATTGGGTCGATTCTGGAAGAGTCGATATCCAACAGGGATGTTTTGCTCGCCAGTGACTACAGGAGTGCCCATTTTCATTTCAATATCGAATTGACCCGTGCAGCAAACGCCCCTGAATGTTACGGAGCTGTCCGACACACCACTGGCTGAATCTACGAATGTCCATGCACTGTCGCTATTAAAAGGCCTCTGGTATAAGTAGACATCGTTCGGTTGTGACTGTGCATCGGCCGATAGGGTTCCCCGTCCCGTAAAAAACGTCATATCCGCCGTGAAGTTACCATTTCCGTATTGTCTAACAATCCAATACGTGGATGCGACACGTATCCTGTCTTGGGGTTGAGGGCCGTTGGGCGGGCTGTTGATCGCTGTGGCTACGAATGTATCTGTATCCGTTTTTTGGGTGAAGTCCATCTCCAACATGGCGGTGTTGAATCCGACCACGCCCGGATCACCGACGATCTCGGTGTGGCTGGCCCCGTCCCCAACAGGTGCCGTGGATGGCTGCCATTCGGGTCCGTTCAGGGTGCCGTCGTACTGGTTGGGGCAGGCATCCACCGCGACATTCCCCTCACCCTCATCGAACTGCCAGTAACCCACGAGTCCTTCCTCATCACCATCAAGAAGTTTGTGCATGTCTTCTCGAATCTCCTCCTCGATGAGACTCGTATTCCAAATACGGAGTTCCTCAAGGAAACCTATATAGGCCATTTGTTCCCGAAAACCAACCCACAGGTTTCTAACGCCGGCGGCAATCGTCCCTGTTATGGATTGCGTGCGAATGCAAGTACCGTTCACGTACAGATATATAGCCGAGCCGTCATACGTATAAGCCAGATGAGTCCATCGGTTGAGAAAAGGGTCTACATTGACATGATCGTCCCATAGAAGTGCGTCGCTTGTACGGACGAGATAGAATACATGATGGTAATGAGGAATGACCCCGAGATGAATACTGTTGGTTTGCCAATCGTAGCCATCCTCTAAAAGCATACGATAATTTTGCGGACTGACCGTGCGTATCCATAGAGACAGTGTGAATGCATCTGTGATTCCGAATCCCTGAAAATTATGGGGCATCTCAACGTAATCGTCTACGCCGTCGAACCAGAGGGCGGTGCCACTGCCCTGGGCAAGGATACGAGCATTCCAGATGACGAATAGGAATGCGGTCAAGATTGCTGTTCTCATGCGGACGCTCTCTTTTTTTTCGTTATCAGATTCATCCCCCGAAGTGCAACCATGTCGACTGTTCTCTCTTAGCAAATGATTGATTTGTCGAGCGATGCTATTTGAAACACATACATTCATTATAAACTATGTTGCCGACTATGGTATTTATTTTTTCTGTCATTGTCAAGAAGATTGTCGTTTCTATATACAGAATAGTGCGATAAGTATCTCCACCCTATAAGAAAAAGAATCGTCTTCTTTTCATTGTTCGCGGGTAATGGTTTGATAATTTCAATCATGGGTAATGCAACCGCTTCTTAACCGTCTTGATAACGAGCTGAAAAATTGTTATCTTTTTATAAAGAATCGATGTACTCGGCAGAGTACGTTCTTCATCGGGGAATCAGCCTGGATGCAACCATCATTTTCTGCTTGCATCGTACCCATACGATCATCGTTCTCGCCGAGTCGACTTTGAGAACAGGTTATGGGTACTCACATATTCATCCGGTTCCCGTACACCTAAAAATTGTAAACGACCTTCATTTGAAGGATAGTCATGAAAGAAAAAATTACAAATCGTATTATCGGTAAAGCAAAAATGCCCGAATTGCTGGAGGCACTCACAAGCCGCATCAGCCTGAGCGACCTGCAGTCGCTGCTTCTGGAAGTATACCAGAGGCGGATAAAAACACTCTCGCCCAGACACCTGCTGGAGCAGTATACGCAAAATCGATTCGTTCAGATGTCGAAGATGGATCCCAGAACCCTCGTTGAATTCGACCGGCTTGCCTATTCCATTCTGCCTCAGGATTTCGAAGTCGTCGAACTATCGCCCGTATGCCCTCTGGGAACGAATTCGATTATCGCTCCGGTGGATCAGAACAACGCCCTCACGACCATCCGCAACACTGAGGTTGTTGCAGACTCAACCAACGTGCTGGCCCTGGAATGCGCCCGCAGGCGTCGGAAATGGCTTCATGACAAGGAAGAGCGCCAAACCACCGTGAAGCTATGCGCGAGTCACCGGCTGCTCCGCACGCAGGTGTTCGACAGTCCGGATGCATTTCCCCATTTTCAGGTTTTCGGATTGTGCACTGCGGGACGCGATGCGGGCTCCCTGATGTTCGAGACAGAATCATTATCCGAACATATTGATTTTTATATTCGACTTTTAAAAGCTGCGATAGAATTAAGAAAAAAAATAAACGCCCTGCGTGTCGTTGTCCTGCTATACGATGAGAGCTGGACCGAAACCATACAGCAAAGAGTAATTGCATCACTGGCCGAGAAACA
>CAZTKR010000196.1:0-7225 GCA_964614115.1 uncultured bacterium
CATATACGGCCGTGGTTAAGATCGTAGGGGGAACAGAAAATTTTGGGGGGAATGTCGATGTCACCGTCCAGATTTCAGACATTTATTTTGAGGACGTGACGGCCAAGTTTAATAAGATAAACGTCGAGATCGAAGAAGAATATATGGAGTTGGCCATCCCTGAAGAGCTGGAAGGTTTCCGTCTAGCGTCCGCTAATCTCAGGCTCGCCCTCTATGCCGGATTCCGGGTGCCCATTTTCGTTCATCTTTTCATGGAAGCCATCGCACCCAGGGTTTCGGGATACCGTTCGGCACTCAGTTTCGAGGATTCCGTTACCACGATGGATAGGCTCGGCGTTTTAGCAGTCACACTGGAATACCCTGATGACGAAGCGGTGGCCGATTTCGTCAACAGTCAACCCGAAGAGATCAGAATCACGGGATCCATTAAAATAGGGAAAGGAGAGAACTTCGTTACTCTGGCCGATACCAACACCATTCGGGGGTCTTCGTTATTGCAAGCGCCCCTGACAGTAACGCTTCCCGATCATATCACGGAAACGGATCCTGACACTGTGGAAATCGAAAAGGATACGAGGGATATCTTTCGGGATAATCTGAAGAATGCAACGTTGGAAGCCCGTGTCGTGAACCATCTGCCGTTTGGTGTAAGGGTCACGATGCTTTTCGACACTACGATGTCCGACGAGAGATTATACGACGATCGGTACACGCCCGATCTTACGATTTCATTGATGCTGGATTCCGCACCCGTTCAGGACGAACCCGGAAATCCCGGCGTGAAAGTGGTGGAACGGGACACGACGAGCCAAGTGCTCGTTGATCTGGACGAGAGCCAGTTGAAGATTTTTCAGAGATGGGAGGTGTATCAGGGCACCCGTATCGAAATTTTAGGCACCAACCAGCAGATGGTCCGGGTCAGGCCCTCTGATTATATCGATGTCCAGGCGAACCTGACCGCCTTGATAAGGACAGATTTTAAAGATGATGATGAAGAGGAGGAAGGGGGTGAGTCATGAGAAACGGGACGATTTCCAAAGACCGACATGAATTCGAAGGTCTCATACTGTACAAAATCATCCTCGTTATCGTCATGACTGTTTTCCCCACGTGTCTCTTCGCTCAAATCACGGCACGAGGGTTGGGCATGGGAGGTGCGTATACGGCCCTGGCCAGGGGTGCCCACGCACCGGCCTGGAATCCGGCCAATCTCGGCCTGCCCGACAATCCCCATTTTTCCATGACCTTCGTCTCAGTGGGTGTCGGCGTCTGGAATAACGCCTTTACCAAAAGCATGTACGACCAATATTTCGTCAACGGAGAGAAGGATGAGGACGGGAATATCATCTGGGATCAGGACGATATCGAGGACATTCTCAATCATATCCCCGACGATGGACTGCGAATGCATTCGGACGTCTCCGTCAGGACATTCACGTTCTCTACAGGGCAGTGGGCGGTTTCGCTGGGAGCCGATGCAGGGAGCCTGTTGCGCATGGACAAGGCCTTACTGAGGCTCCCGTTGGAGGGGAATACCCTGAATGAGACATACCATCTGAGAGATACCCGCGCCATCGGTCTGGGTGTCGGGATGCTCGGCTTTTCCTGGGGACAGCCCGTGACGGTTTCATTCGCGGACATCTTTTCTGTGGGCGGAACCGTGCGAATTCTTTACGGAGGGGTATACGGCGAAACAGAGAGGGCAGAGGGTTCCTTTATCACGAGAGAATACGGATTCGATGTGGATGCCGATTACGAGCTGGCGTATTCGTTTGAGGGAAAGGTGGGATTCGGTTTGGATGTCGGCGCGGCGGCTCAGTTTGGAGAACGATGGACGGTGAGTCTCGGACTGGCCAATGTGCTGGGAACCGTTCCGTGGTCCAATTCAGACAAGGAAGTGGGGTATGTACGCGGAGATACGCTGGCCGTCTTGGATATTTCAGAAGACGACGACGAGGATGATGTCCTGGACGATTCCACCTGGACCCTGGAGGATTTGCCCGGGTTTTCATCCAGAATGCCGGTGGTCATCCGGCTCGGAGTTGCCTACCGCGAAGGCCCTATCCTCCTGACGGCCGATTATACTCAGGGGTTCAAGGACGGTGCATTCACGAGCTCCACTCCCATGGTCGCCGTGGGAACAGAGGGGCGATGGGTTCCCTGGCTGCCCCTGCGCATGGGTGTGGTGATAGGCGGAAGAATGGGTTTGGGCACGTCTATCGGTTTCGGAATCAGGCCCGGCGGATTCGTCATGGATTTTGGGGTGATGACACGCGGACTGATTGTACCGGGTAACAGCAAAGGGTATATCTTTGGACTGGAATTTGGGATGGAACTCAACAAACCCGAATCGGGAGTCCTGAGAGTGAAAGATTTTTAATGGTCAAATACCCTCCCCTTGATGAATGAGGCTTCCTCGCAGGAAGCCTTTCTTTTATATAGATCGTATGGCCAGCGCACGGAACGCACGATATGCAGAGGCCGTCTTCGTTCGCCGTGCTCCACATCCTGTGATAAGATGACGCTCACACCCCATCCTAAGAAATAAAGAAGGCAAATGATCGAGTGTTCATGTCGCATTCCGGGGTCCGATTCGTTTATATCCAGAGCATGAGAGCCAGGAATACGGCTTTGCGTGATTGCTTTGACCGGTTTGCCCCCATATTCTTTTTGCTTTTTCCCTGATTATGGATTATAATGGAGGAAAGGATAGGCCCATCAAAAAACCAGCCTCAGAACCTCGGTATGCGTATGCACGAAAATAATAAGAGCATATCACTGATGTGTCTATAACGTGCAGGCCTATTCAACCAGAGCCGAAGCATTTCAGGTATGAGGGTATGGCGCTGTGTCTTTTTCCGGAGCATGACATATTAAATGCATTCTTTTTTCCAAAACCTCGATTTACGTCGTATGGATCATCCCGGGGGATTCGTCCTTTTTGTGCTGCTCTGTGGTACGGCATGCGTCACGGCCGTCCTGTTTGTTGTCGAGGAATCGGTGCGTTGGGAAGAGATGACTCTTTTTCTGTTCATAGGCACAACGGCTCTGGTCATGGCGGTTTGTATATATGCGTACTATACGAAGTCTCTGAGAAATACGATATTTTTCTTCGTACTTTCTTGCCTCATCGCCCTGATCGCCGAATACGCGGGCACGCATTCCGATTTTCCGTTTGGACACCGTTATGTGTATCATCCAAGCTTGCAGCCCATGCTGTTTGCCCACATACCGATGGTTATTCCCCTGGCATGGTTTCTGGTTGGTTTTACACCCCTTGTTTTCTTAAACAGATACCGGGTTTGTAAGGCTGATCCTTACTATATGTATAAAATTATCTTCAAAGCGGCTCTCTGTGCCCTATATATAGTGGGATTGGATTTAATCATCGATCCGTTGGCTGTCTCTGTGAAGACGTGGACCTGGGAAACGAACGGCGTCTACTTTGGGGTTCCTGCCATGAATTTTGTCGGATGGTTTTTCGTTGGATTCATCATCCATGTGGTCTATATTCTGTTCGAGAAAGATAATCGGAATGCGCCAGAGAAAGCATCCTTTGTGTTTGATGGAAGCTTCGTTCTGATCTCTATGACGATGACCGGCATCGCTTTGGTGACATTCGTGTTTCGTTCAGGCCTCTACCCCGTCATGCTGCTGTCTCCGATGATACTGGTGCCTTTTTGGGTCTATGGATTCATGGGTATCACAAGATTTCAGAAGATAAAAAAATCATGAAAAGACGTATGTATCAAACAGGATAATAGATAACATGATGCTCCATTTATTAATCTCGAAGGTGATGGAATTCATGTGCCGCTCACGCGTCCATCGAGACTATCATGAACCCGGACTATTTTTCATCCTCTGACGTGGCGAAACGATGTTTACGTATATCATCGGCGTTCTCTTTTCCGTGGGAGTCTGGTTTGTATTTCTGATTCTCACTCCAAGAAGCCGGAAGAAAATAATCTGGGCAAGCTTGGTTTGTGGGCCCGCCGGTCCGATTAGCCAGTATTGGCACATGAAAGATTATTGGAATCCCACACATCTCGTATCGATTCGGGTGGGAACTTGGCTGTTCGGTATGGAAGATGTTCTCTTCGCGTTCGCGTTTGGAGGACTCTGCTTTGGGCTGTTTGACCTGTTCATCCGGCCGTCTGGCGGACAAGAATCCATCACACATGATAAATACACCTATTCCAGACTGGTCCTGTTTGGAAGCCTGGTTCTTATTCTCATGACTATCTTGGTCATGTGGGTCAACCTGAATTCACTGTATGCCAGCATACTTATTTTTATCGTCTTCGCTCTGTTCTTATTCGTCCGGCGGCCCATGTACATTTTTCCGGCCGTTCTAACGGCATTCATCATGAGTGCGTATATGTGGCTGGCTTACTGGAGTTACTATTTCCGAATCTATCCCCATCTCCTAGTCCAGTGGTGGAAAGAGGGTGCTCTTATGGGTATATATCTGGCCGGAGTTCCTGTGGAGGAAGTCGTATGGACGTTTGCGGCGAGTCTGGTCATCGGTCCTGCGTTGAGATACTGTGCTGAGGATTTGAACAGGGGGAACCGTCGGAAAGAGGGTATGCCAGACGCATAATGACGAAGGCCGTGTGTTTTTTCTATCTTCACATCATTCTTGAATACACCGCATTCGCCTTTTTTACTTGATTTTGATGATAAATATTTTATGTTAGTCTGTGTTATCAAGAACGTCTTTTATCAGAATGCGACGATCACTTGCCGGATGTTCATACCATCGCATGTATGTGTCCAGTAAGGATTTTTTCATTATCAGGGTAATCTGTACGGACTTTATGAAAGCTCAAAAAATATGTCGTTTTCAGGTCTTCACATCACTTGTTATAAATAAGTGGAAAATAATATGAAACAAAACGAGATGGAAAGAAAAAACAGGATCGCCCAATGGGCGTTCGATACCCGTCCGATACTCGGACGTTTTCATCTGTGGCTGGAAGATGTACGGGTGGAGTGGGCGCGTGGTGATGAAAACCAGAACATCAATCTGAGTATATCGTTCGTCGATGAGGGTATGGAAAAACTGTTTACGATGACGGCGGCAGTCACGGCGTTGGGCACGACGTTGTTTGGAAGATACGGTGAGGGAAAGGACGCTGAAAAGAAGGAGCTGAATCAGGTTAAAAAGGATGCGGACGCCATCTCCGCGTATGCCATGAGCGAAAGTTTGTGGTATCTCTCCCGGTCTCTCCCGGAAAATCATGCCATCATGGTTTGTCTTGGAGAAGGACTCATGCCCAAGGCCGGAGAGACCCCGGAAATGGGTTCCAACCCGATGTTGGGATTTGGCAGAATTTATGCCAGGCCCCAGGTGGCAAAATTTTTAGAGGTTCGGGTACAAAAGCTTATTAACGCTGAAGGGTATGATTGGGATGATTTTCGTCAGGAAATCAACAATGCCGGAATCACCATCTGGGGTGCGGCTATCGATACACTGGAGAATACGTCTCGTTTTGCCAAAGGCAGCGACACGGGCCCGATGACGGTTCTCCACGTATTCGACCAGCCGCTGGCCATCACCAAACCTTATGAAGGCTATATTGGGAATCTGGTCATCCCCAAAGAAATCGTGGAAAATGCTGCAGAGGAATCACTGCTAATTAATTTCTCCACCCCGCGAAAGAAAGTCATAGAAGCCATCAAGATAACCCATCCGGATATAAAAAATGAAAATATTCATGTTTGGACATTGGCAGGCAAGAGCCGAGAAGCGCGGCTGGGGAAATTATGGGAAGAATGGAGGAAGCTCGGTGTTCATCTGGTCGAAGACGGCTGGGAATTGCGCACAGGTCACAAAGCATTTACAGAGTCAGGAACGTATGCACCCACATTTCTCATCGGAACCTGGGAAGATACCAATAAAGAGAAACACCTCTTTCTGTCCGATGGGTATGCGGCTTCGGCAGAGGCCATTCAAGCATCGAGCCTGTGTCCGATACTCGAGTTGGAAGCATCCCTGGCCGTATTAACGTCGCGATTCAAACTCAGCTACGAGAGAGAATCGCAAATCATGTATCTCGATCCCGATGCCCCGGATTTCTCTCAAAAGCTGTCCGACATTTTTAACGAAGAGTTGGACGAAGAAACAATCCAGCTGTACAGGGATGACATCACACTGGCCAGAGACGCAGGAATTCCTTTAGAGAAACGGACGATTTCCATCGATGATTTTTTGCCAGAGAAAAAGTGGCGCGTCATGGCGATTTCAGGATACATGCTCCCAGACCCTTATACAGGCGCTCCCGGGATTAAAAAATTGGCAGACGATACGTACGAAGTGACGGTCCGTCTTTCGACTCGTGAAGGGGATAAGAGGATCACGTTCACGCTGCGATTATTGGAGACATTCGAGGTCAGCCGTCTGGTGTTT
Organism: uncultured bacterium; assembly: GCA_964614115.1. Classification (GTDB taxonomy): domain Bacteria; phylum Zhuqueibacterota; class QNDG01; order QNDG01; family DSAB01; genus CAZTKR01. The sequence goes on from CAZTKR010000196.1 coordinate 6,413, forward strand.
AATCCGTTGCTCAATCGATTCATGCGGGGAGAAAATTACAAGCAACGCGCTGTGAAGATTTCGGATTCCGGACGGATTCGAAACGAGCTGCAAACGCTCTGTTCCGAGGCGCTGGAGCATTTTGGTGTGAACGGCATCAAGGTTCACTTTGACAGGATCGCGACGGATGTGATTTCGTTGGAAGATCAAAAAACATTGCGGGACATTCTCATATGGTATAAAGAGAATCATCCCATCTGGTTTAGCTGGCTGGAAATGGAGCAATAAATAAAAACCGGTCGACGGGAAATCGGTACTCCTGGTGGATGATTTGGTTACGACCGTATATACGGAATTATTAAAATATTCTGAGTTTAGGTTTTATTTTAGTAACCTTACAGGCATTATTCAAATATCATGTTCAATTTTACAATCTAATTTAATTAAGAAAAAAAGTCCTTGACAATAAAATAAATTTATTGTATACTTACGAAAGTAATAGAAAAAAGAATAAATATAATAATAAAAAGAATAATAGTAATAAAAAGGATAATGAGAGTAAGTGGAAAACATAACTGTTGATATAATTATAAGTGGAAATAGTTATACGCTGACTACAAATGATGTGATACGGAAAGCAGCGAGTTTTAAACCTGATCCGATTTCTATATATTACTGTAAATTAGCTAATAAACAATACCCCCCCAAGCAAATCGTATCAATTGCCACTGGTTTAGGTAAATCAGAATTTACCACAGCTACGGCAATTAACATTCTAAAGCGATTGGGTATAGAAATATTCAATAAAAATGAATAATTATTTTTTAGTTATTT
>CAZTKR010000197.1:0-7199 GCA_964614115.1 uncultured bacterium
TCTGTGGTTTGCCTGACAGAGTCGATGGAATGGTATCGACTCTTGAAAAACGAATATTAAATCTCTCGTTCGTCTTATCCCAAATCGAATTCTGTATTTTCTCAAGGCATTCCGGATAAAAACTTGCCGATGGAATATACCGAATTTCGATATCATCCAAGGCATGCTGAATGATTTGAAATTGCTCGATTTCCTGTCTGAATTCAAAAATCCCGGTGAAAAAGTGGACAATCAAGGTCTTGCCCTTGGGTGTGTACACCAGGTCCGTATCCCTTCCCACGATCGTCTCCAGGAGGGGTAGCTGCCGTCCGCACGGACACACCTTTGTGGGATCGGATTTGACGGCCAAATCACCGATACGGTATCGGATCAACGGCATCAGGTAGTTGTCCAACCGGGTCACGACAATTTCGCCCATCTCACCCGGATTCACGTCACTACCGTTCTTGTCCAGTATCTCGATAACCACATGGGGCGTCATGATATGATAGCAGTGCTCTTCACACTGGGCTGCAACCATGACGCCTTCCGAAGCACCGTAGCAGTCGAATACTTTGGTCCGGAATTGATCTTCTATACATCTCCGGTAATGGGGAAACATCTTATCTCCCCAGGAGATGGCGGTCTTGAGATGGATATCCCCGATGCCGTGCTCCCGGGCATATCTGGCATACGCATACAGAGAAGCCGCGTACCCGGCAAAGACCCAGGATTGCGGGCTCCTGAGAAGCCGTAGTTTTTTCTCGATGGTCTTGTCGTCGATTTGATACGCCGAAGCGTATTCGACACGCAACAAAAAATCCTTCATTCCTTTGATGAATCCGCGTCGAGGCGTAATGCCTGTCTGCAAAACCCGGTCTCCGAACCGGTATCCCGCCCATTCCCACCAGAGACACTGCACGGCCTGCATCTTGGAGTATGCCGTCTTATCGGAATAGAATTCCCCCTGGACGCCCGAAGACCCACTGGTGTAATCGATAAAATACACTTTCCTGGATGGATCGAGGATGCCATCAGGTAGATTCTTCTTAATCAACGATTTGGTGAGCAAGGGGTATTGCTTCAGCGTGTTTAGAGGATCATGCTCTGGATTGAAATTAACTTTTTGGGATAAAGCACGGTAGTACGGAATACGCTTTAAGCTGTGAACCAAGAGATCGCGAAGCCGTTTTTTTTGAATCCGATCCAACTCGGCCCTCGAAAACCATTGCATGCGACGCCAATCGGCCAACTCTCTCTGGATCGTCAATCCCAGTAAACGGTCCGTCATCGGCAGTATGTATTTGTTTAGGATATGGGAATACATAACATATCACGTGATACGGCTGTAAATATTTCCGATCTTGTCGAACACTGTATCGATGCCGTATTTTTCTTGAACCTTGCGTACATTGTTCTTACCCATCTGTAAGCGAAGTGCCCTATCACCGGCCAAACGGATGACTCGATCCGCCAGAGCGTCTACGTCTCCCACTTCGATGGTAAATCCATTCTCGCCTTCTACGATGACCTCGGGGACGGCGCCCACTCGAGTGGCAATGACGGGCAGTCCAACGGCCATGGCCTCCAGAATCACGGCAGGATGTCCTTCGGCATAAGATGGTAGAATAAAAATATCCGAATTCCGGAGCCATCGCATTTTCTCTTTGTCACCGATGGGTCCAGTAAAATCGCAGTAATCGAGTATTTTCGTTCCATCGCTCGACTGCCTGATACGGTCTCTATCCCCGTGACCGATGAAGTGAAAACAGATATTTTGACAATCTCCGACGATCCTGGGAATCGCGTGGAGTATGTCGAAGGTTCCCTTATTCTTTCCGAGTTTTCCGATGGTCAGTACATGGATCGTCTTATTTTTTGGGGAAGAATTCTTGCCCAATTGCCCGTTGAATGGATCCAATGGAATTCCCGTCTCGATGTAGTCGACGTTTTGTTCATGTCCCGAAATGTTGCGTACGATCTCTGCCAGTTTGGGTGAAAGGGCCACATTCACATCTGCAAGTTTCAACGATGCTTTAATCACAACTCTCGTCAGGAAACCGCTCTCTTCAAAGTAGAACGTATCGATGGCGTTATGCAGATGCAGTATGACTTTCACGCCATGAATCTTGGCTATGAGAAGATACACCACACTACGATAGTATCCCCAAAAACTGCACGTGTGAATATGTACAGCGGCAATGTTGTGACGAATCAATTGTTTCATGAATCTAAAAAAATCGAGGAACACATGACCGAAAATACGGTACACATTTTTTTGTTTGAATGCTTGACGAAACCCTCTCTCCGTACTCGCGTCATACGTTCGCACTTTCGGGGAGATGGCTGTGTTGTGCAAATACAGGGGAAACGATTTTGCCAGAGAGGATTCCAGAATGCGCTTGACGTACAGAGCGATTCCCCCATATGGAGGGGGAACCGGACCCACCAGCAGGATTCCTTTTTTGGGACGGTTTTTAGTCATTCTGTTTGAGAAGATATTTTCCGGGTTCGGCATCGAAAGGGATGCTGTATTTGGATTCCGAGGTTTCCAGCAATGCCTTCACGGCTATCCTAAGAGCTTCTTCGGATTTAAATTTCGACCGCCAGCCAATATGTGTCAACTTTTGATTCGAGAGTTGATATATAGGTACATCACCCGGCCACCCCTTCTGCCCGCCCGTATAGGTTATCGTGACGTCCTTGAGGCCCATTTCTTCGATAATGACCTCAGCCAAATGGGTGATGCTGGATATACGATCATCCGGTGCGATGTTGTAAACGTTCAAACAGTCGTCGGAATTTTCCACGATGAATAACATCGCATCAACACATTCCTGAACCAGGAGGAGGGGTTTGCTCTGCCGGCCGTCTCCCAGTATCTCCAGCTTGCTAGGATCTCTCGTCAACTTGCGGATAAAATCGACGAGAACCATGTGGGTGACTCCCCGTTCACCGATGATATTCGAGAACCGATAGATCCATGCTTGAAAATCGAAGGTGTGGACGTAAGCACTGATTAATCCTTCACACGCCAGTTTAGAAGCCCCGTACAACGATTCGGGCCACGCCGGCCCATAGTGCTCTGGTGTCGGGATTTCCGATGCTGTACCCAGCACAGCCGACGTGGAAGCAAACGAAATCTGAGAAATCTGGTTTCGTCGCATGGTTTCCAACACGTTGTATGTCGTCAGGGTGTTCTGCTTCAAATCCCAATCCGTATGCTTAACGCCGTACCGAATGTCGGGATTCGCCGCCATGTGAAACACAAAATCAGAGCCTTTTATACTGGCATTCAGGGCATCGAAATCCAGAAGATCGGCTTCGATGAATTGAAATTTTGGATGTTCTAGTCGATGCTGGATAAAATTTTTATAACCGGAACTCAGATTATCGTAGACGGTGACTGAATTACCGCGCTCCAAGAGTCTATCGACGATATGACTGCCGATGAAACCAGCCCCTCCGGTGACGAACACGCGCTTATCCTTCAATTCCAGCATACGCCCTCCATACTATCCGCCATAACATGACTGACCTGCCTGATTACCATCTCGAACACGCCATCTGCCTCCTTCCTCCTGCATCATTCCATAAAACCAGCCATCATGGGTTTACGCCTCTGACGTACTCTGTGTGGTTCCATCATCATAAAAATAAAAACCGGCTGAATGGATCGACACCGCAGCACACTGCAAATCCGTGGGAGCCAAATAGATAAGATACACGCTCCATTCTTCCTGTAGAGTCTTAGCCGTTGGCACCGATAAGAAAAGACTTGGCATATCCTCCAGGAGAATACACATCCACGTTCCGATAGAAACGGCGCATGGACGCGTGAACCCATTCGTCAATATCTCCTTGGACGTGATCTGAGCCGTTTGCTTTCTTTTGGACGCAGACCACCATCCGCGGCGCCAGGGAGACACTTCGTTCGATGATCTTTGTGACACCAGAATCAGAAAAAAAATTCAGCCCTCCGAACGCGGTGATGATGTCGAACGGTCCGATATCCTGACGCTCTAGATACATACCGTTATCTGCGGCGATCGTTAGGTGATAATCCCTGTTATCCCTCCATTCAAAAACACCGTGTATAAATCTTATTCGGTCTTGTATCTTTCGATTCGGCTCGACACAGACGACCTCCCGGGCGCCATGCCGGAGCATCAGCATCGGGAAGACAGCCTCCGTCGATCCCAGATTCAAGACTCGTTTGTCTCGATAATCGGGCAAGACATGCCTGAGGCTCGATTCCCAAAGTGCCGATGGGGCATCCCTTCGCCAATATGTTCCCTTGGTTAATCCTAGACCAAAATCCATGGACATGGAGGAATCGCCCAGGGCAGAAGAATTTTCTTGATGTTGATGGAGTGCACGACGCACCGACCTCTCTGTCAACAAATTCATCGACAGACGTTTATTCAGTAATTCGCGATCTCTATCTCTGAGCATATAAAAAAAAGGAATCCATGCGGGCAGATAATACGCGTACTCAAAATCGAGCATATAGATATTTCCGTCACGACCGATTAAAAAGTTGCCCACTTTAACGTCCAATCGCGTGATTCGACAACGATGGACACAATTGATCTGCTCTTCCAAACTATTAAGGATATCGCGACTGAAACATTTATGAATCTCCCCAGTAACTTTTAGGTGCCGATCTCCCCGATAACCTATTTTTGTTTCAAACGCAACGCCCTGTTTATTCATGACATCACGAAAGGTTTCTCCGGGAATGAAATTCACGTATAGCGTAAAACGCATTTTATCGGCTTTCCATACACAGGGGACACAAGCCTTCCGTTCCAGATGTTTGAGATTGTACCATTCACGCGCAAACGCCATTCTACGGGCACCATACGCTTTCTTCAATAAAACCAAGCCATCCCGAAGGACGATATCCAGATTATTGCTCATCCGGCTGAAGAATCCATCCTCAGTGACTCGTTGTACAAAAGGGAGCTCGCCATGAATACACAGTACACGACCTCCCTGGTCGATGCGTCCCAATAGCACCTCGTCTCCCTGATCGACCGAGTCGACAGCCATTCTGACAGTGGCCTTCACCGGATAAGCGGACCACTGAGTAAAATCACTCGGACAAGGCGGATTTCTTCTTGTGAGTCGAGCGGCCTTGATCATATAATAATGGGGAATCACGAACTTCATCAAGAACACACCTAAGAAAACGAACAATAAACAGAAGCCTAATAATGGTACTATACTCAAATGTATAACAATGATCAAAGTAACCACGAAAACGAGGCCAAGCAGGAACATAAAAATCTTCAGCCACCGGGAGAGAGAAGGCATACGAAAATAAATGGATAGAATCCATCGTGGTATAAGAACACAGAAAGGAATTTTCGCGAGATAGAACAGATATCCGATACTCAATGAGAACTCCCCTCTCCCGCGGAATCCAGGATGCGCTCAAAATCGGTCCGCAATCGATCCAGTGAAAAGTGGCGTCGTATGTACGCATGCCCTCGTTTACCCATGGTTGCTCGCCGCCGCTTGTCAACGATCAATGTCTGACAGAAGGCGACGATACCTGGCAAATCTCCAGGAGGCGTTAAATAACCCGTATCGTCGCGTTTCACCAATTCCGAGACACCTCCCACATCTGTGGCCACGATGGGGAGCTTGGCCATCATGGCCTCCATGATGGCGTTCGGGAGACCTTCGGTGTTGGATGTGGATAAATAGATGTCGAGACGGCTTAAGAATATTAAAACATCATCAATCTCACCGTAGAAATGAAAATGATCCCGCCTATTCTCTGGAATCTCGATCCAAAACCGATTCTTTGGATGGAGATCTCTTCCGCATACATGGAAAAAAACGTTGTCATGGTGACGAAGCAACTCAATGGCCGCTTGAATAAATAGGGGTATATTCTTATCCCATGTGTCTTTCCCGATAGTTCCAATGTGAACGCTTGAATCATTCGACTTCTTAACGATGGCGTCATCCCACTGATCCTCGACGCCATTATGGATGACTGCGATTTTCTCTTTCGGTTGTTTGAAAAATCGTCCGACAAATTCGATCAATGCGTGCGAGTTGACAACGATACGATCCGACGCATTCAGAGCTTTTAAATTCAGCCACTTTTCGATGCCCTTCATCGAACTCTCCCGCGATCGAATTTGGGGTATAAAATAGGATTTCCGAAAATAAAGGCACCGGCTCAAGAACGCATAGACCATACCGATATGGAGCAGACTCACGATGATATCAATACGATACATATAATAATAATATGCCAAACGAAAAACACGAGTGACGTCGAACCGAGAAAAACGGGGAATATAGACCACTTTAATATTCAACGATTCGATCTTGGCTCCCCAAGGACGTCTGGTATGACTGAGACAGAAAACGATTGGATTAAATTTCTGTCTGTCGAGAGTTATACAAATCAGATAGAGCTGCTTCTCTGCGCCTCCGTGGGATAGGTGGCCAATGATAAATGCTACGTTCTTCATAATTCGACAACGACTGTGGTCATATCAGAGTCGGTTGATTCATCCATTGCCATGTCTTCTTGCGGTAATTCTCCTACCTTCCGGTGAAGCCTGAATCCCGTGAATGCTAAAAACATGACTATCACGGAATCGAAATAATTCACGTGGAACAGGCCATCAACAAAAAAGACAATTAACAGCACAAGAAATTGTTTGCCCTCCACTAAATACAATGATCGTTTACCAAAACGATACAGCTTAATCAGTAAAAAAATCAGGAATAAGAATCCGAAAATCCCGTAAAAGAGCATGATTTCACTTATGTTACTGTGCATCCCTTTAGGTCTGCCATAAACTTGATTGACTGCCCTATTGAACAACGTATTTCCCGGTCCAGCACCCACAATGGGACTCCTTGAGAAAATTCTCAGTGCTTCTCGATACATGAACCATCGTGAATCGTTCTCAATCCTGGATGATCGATAGAGGCTAGTATGGTAACGTTCCTCATACGCGGATATCGATGTTTCTTTATGGACAACCAATTCATACAACTGCTTGAATGTATACGTAATACGTTCTCTGGAATTGAATAAAAAACTGTCTCTCTGTAAAGGAATAATAAGAAAAAGGATACCAAGCAAAGCCATGACAGCTATAACTCTTACTTTATTTATTCGGTAGGAGAGGAATAAAACCGATATTATATATATAAAAAATCCCGCGGGTATCGATCGATTACCT
>CAZTKR010000198.1:0-7194 GCA_964614115.1 uncultured bacterium
ATGAAAAACCTGTTTTTTTTCCTGTCCTTCATTTTTTATGAATTCAATAAAATCAATAGATTAAATAGCAAAAATACCGGCCTTTTAAGCCGGCAGGCTTTTTTATAATACATCTGAACTGTTGATTCCATCCGCTTGCCCAAGAGCCGACAGACGGCCCGTCATCCTCCAGCCGATTAAGGAACCGGATCACGGCAAGGTATCCCGCGTACGCTAAAGACTGATAACCAGCCTGACCCATACCATTTTTTCCCGTCTGCTTTTTTTACTTGCACGGGTGAAGATAAATTCGTATGTTCCTGTCATTATTACTCTTGTGTCTTCACTGTCCTCAACGAGATGGACTTTTTGATGAAAAAGCCGGTACTGCTGTTTATCCTGAAGATGGCTATCGCACTGGCCACCATGCTTCTCCTGTTTACCCAGCTGGATTTTCAGGAAATACGCTCGGCGCTGCAGAATCCCGCATATCCCTTATTCATTCTCTTTGCCCTCCTGCTTCTGATACCCAACCTGTTTCTCCAATGGTACCGATGGCATTTTCTCCTGAGGACAATACAGCCTGATGTCCGCGTGTCCGAGTCGCTGGGTTCGCTTTTTGGCGGTGTCCTCGTGGGATTCATCACGCCGGGGCGCATCGGCGAGATGGGGCGCTCCCTGTTCCTGAAGGAGACGGACCGATGGCAGGCGTTCGGTTTGGCCTTCCTGGACAAGCTGTACTCCCTGCTGGTGATACTCGTCGGCGGTATATGGGGCGTCTTTCTCCTCGTATGCCACCTGTTCCATTATGCGGCATTCATCTTCTGGCCCTTCTGTGCCGTGGCACTCATCATCACCCTGATGGCCGTTGGCATCGCGCTCCATCCCCAGTGGGTTCGCAGTTTCTTGTACAACCTGTCGCTGATCCTGCCGCGGCGGGACAAGATGAAGCGCTTGATGGGCTGTATGGACCGGTTCCGGAAGGAGCAGGCCACCATGCTCCTGGTCCTCTCCTTCATGCTCTACGGCATCTACATCCTCCAGTTTTGCCTGTTGGCCCGGGCGTTCCAGACCCTGCCCTGGCTGGCGGCTGTGACGGCCACCACCTCGACGTTTTTTGCCAAGACACTCCTGCCCGTCTCGCTGGCCGACCTGGGAATCCGGGAGGGAGCGGCCGTATTCTTCTTCCAGAAATTTCAGGTGGGCAAAGTGACGGCCTTCAACAGCTCGATCCTTCTCTTTTCCATCAACGTACTCATACCCACCGTGCTGGGGCTGCTGTTTCTTCTCATCAACTGGAAAGACTCCCGTCCGTCATAATCCGCTATTTTTCCTCTAAATCATTAATTTTTGGTATGATAATTGCAAAACACCATCCCAAGGTGGACTCCATATTCACGGTCATGGGAAGACGGGGAGTGTCCACAGGATGTGAACGATTAAACAGGAGTTTGAATGAAACAAGAAAGTCCCAGTACCAGAACGAGGGTGAGAAAAAAGAGTCGTAATAATCATATTTATAAATACTTAGGGATTGCAAGCGGCGGCATGGCGGCCCTGGTGTTACTGAGCATCATCGCCAGCCAGGTGTATCTGTCGTACAGGGCGCATGTAACGAAGATGGAACGTCTCAGTCAGGAACTGGTCGATCTCCGTTCGGCCATGAACATAGACAGCGTACGGCAGTTCAAGATTCAGAAGATTTTGAACATCGTTCGTTCGCACAATCCCGGCATATCCCAGGCGGAGATGTACGATATTGCCAGCGAAGTGTACGAGATGTCTTTGAAGTACACCAACCTGGATATCGATCTGTTGTGTGCCGTCATCACGCATGAGAGCGGGCTGTCGTGGGATCCCCGCGTGGTGTCCAAGGCAGGTGCCATGGGTCTGATGCAGATCATGCCCGTGACCGGATTTTTTCTGTCTGAAAGCGAACGTATTCCCTGGACGAGTCCCGAGGAAATCATCTTCGATCCCATTTACAACATCCGTATGGGGTCACGGTATCTTTCCATGCTCATCGACCGGTACGGCCTGGAAGGCGGTCTGGCCGCATACAACGGCGGCGAGAAGCAGGCGGTGCTCTGGCTGGAGAACGGAAAAGACAATCAGTTTCTCTGGAGCGAGACCCGGGATTATATTCCGGCCGTGCAACGGCTGTACGACGAGTACCAGGCTCAGGGAATGTAGCATTGTATCGGCATTTCTACGACGGGATGATTCTCCACATCATCCCGTTTTTTATTTGCCATTTGATGAATTATTTTATATTATTCGTGTAACGCGGACGGAATCGGTCAAAAAAGACGTGCCGAGGACGAGCATCCCATCCCAAGCAAATCACGGGGAGGAGGAATCCACGCATGCGCATCCTTCATATCGCTCCTTTCAACACGGCCGGTGTCCCTTTTGCTTTTGTGAAGGCGGAACGGGCTTTGGATCATGAGAGCCGACTCATCACACTGGGCCGGCATCCTCAAGACCGCGACGAGGATATTTGCCTGAATCTGCCCTTTCTGGATTCGTGGCTCGTGCGGAGTGTCAAGGGAATCGTCACGCCGGAACACCGGCGGGTGGTGAGCCACGTGGCCAGGATACCCCGTTCCATCCCTCCCGTTTGGAAACCCAGTCCGTGGGGAGAGAACCTTCTCGTCCGCTTGCGGGAAAGGGTGTGGAGGAAGAAGATCGATGAAGCCATCCAGGAGCATGGTTTGTACGATTACGACGTGTATCAACTGGACGGCGGATTGGGATTCTTTCGTGACGGGCGGTTCGTGCGCCGAGTGAAGGAGATGGGCAAGAAGATCATCTGCTGCTACACGGGCAGCGACCTGCGGACGCGGGGCGTCATACCCGCCATCGATGCGTTGAGCGATCTCAACGTGACCGTGGAGTTCGACCACCTTCAGTACCATCCGGATATTCATCACGTCCCTTTTCCGTTGGATGTCGATGCGTTCGAGCCGGCCGTTCCTGGAGAGGGCGACCTTCTTCGCATAGGTCATGCCCCGACGAAACGGGCTGCCAAGGGCAGCGACATCATCATACCCATCGTCCGGGCGATGGAAAGACGATTTCCGATCCAACTGGTGCTCATCGAAGGATTGCCTTACCAAGAGGCGATTCGCTTGAAACGGACATGCCACGTGTTCATCGACCAGATCGGCGACCTGGGGTACGGGATGAACAGTCTGGAAGCGCTGGCCATGGGCATTCCTGCTTGCTCCTCCCTGGCACCGGGCTTTGCCGAGGCATACCCCGATCATCCCTTCATCGTCGTGGGTGCGGATACCCTGGAAACCAGGCTGACTGTCCTGATTCAGGATCGTCGTCTCCTGAGAAAAAAGGGGGAACAGGGGCGCGCATGGGTTGGGCGGGTTCACGATGCACGCGCTGTGGTGGAACGCATCCACCGGCTGGCGGAATTTCATTGACAACTTTTTATCATCCCCTGACGTCTATATAATAAAGATAAACAGCGTCCCAACGCTGGCATGCCTGTCATCCGATAGAGCAGGCAGAGAGGGTATCGGATGTATGGGGAAAAATCCATACGGTGTACGCGAATGCCGGAAAGCGAAGGGAGCGATGGAACACGGTCCGATATCCTTTGAATGGATGTCCGAATGAAATGTCATGTACTTATTTGTCGTCCTTGTTCATTCATAAAAACGTTATAGCAAATACGATATTTCATGACGTTCCTCTATCGTTTTCGACGTCTTTTCGTGCAAAAGAAAATGTATTTTTATCGTGTTTAATCCAATGATAGACGACCGGTTCGTTCACCGGTCTTTTTATGGAATGTTATCCGGGATTATACACGGTGATGAAATGGGCGGAACTTGCATCACATCGTTTCGTATAACTTGTGATTTTATTCCATGTATGCAGGAAAATGGTTGCCATCCATGAAACCAATGAAAATCATCCCTGAGATCATCAACAGATATCCGATACTGAAGCAGCTGGATTCCATGAAAGGGCGGCGGATCGTCGCGGCCGCTGCCGGATGTCTCTTGCTGCTCATTATCCTCGCCCTGATGGGTTCGGGACGCCGCGATGACACGGGAAACTGGGCCGTTGTAGAACAGGGGGATTTTACCGTGGAGCTCGTCGAGTCCGGAGACGTAGAAGCCGTGTCCCAGAAGGTGATTTCCGCGCCCATGATGTGGGGTGAAAAGCTCCAGGTGACGGACCTGGTACCCGAGGGCACGTTCGTTAAAAAGGGGGACTTCCTGCTCCAGTTCGATGTCAGCGATCTCGAGGATACCAAGAAACTGCGGGAAGATCAGCGGGTATCGCTGATGGCCGACATGGAAAAGCTGAGGGCCCAGCAGGCGTTGACCATCTATAACCAAGAGCAGTCTCTGCAGTTGGCCCAGTACTCCTACGAACAGGCGGAACTGCGTCTGGAGATGCGAAAATTTGAGTCCCAGGCCAAACAGGAAGAAGCCCGATTGGAACTCAAGCAGGCCGAGATTGACCTGATCCGAGTCCGAAAGCAACTGGAGTCCCAGAAAATCATTCATGCCAGTGAAATCATCAAGATGGAAACCCAGATTCACGAGGCGGAAAACCGCGTGGAATCCACCGTCGACAGGATCAACAAGCTTCAACTTATCTCACCCGAAGACGGCATGGTGGTCTACCAGCAAGTCCGAGGAGAACGCGTGAAAGAAGGATACGAGCCTCGTCCGGGTTGGCCCCTGATGTCGATTCCGGATCTGACTCGGATGCAGGTGAAAATCTTCATCAACGAGGTGGACCGGTTGAAAGTGAAGGTGGGACAGCAGGCACACATTACCCTGGAAGCGTATCCGGAAATAACGTTGACAGGAAAAATACGAGAAGTATCCCGGTTGGCCCAGCTGGTGACGGGCGAAGAGCGGCTGAAAGGTTTTATCGCGTATGCGGACATCGAAGGTACGGATTCCAAACTGAAGCCGGGAATAACGGCCAAGGTGCGAATTGTGCTGGAAACGCTGGAAGATGTGCTCTACGTCCCGGTGGGCGTCGTGTTCGAGATGGAAGGGCAGACCGTGGTCTTCCCCGAAGGAAAACAGAAACCGTACGCCGTGTACCTGGGGCCGCGCAAAGACGGATTCGTGGCCGTCGAAAGCGGCGTGAAACCGGGGATGAAGCTGTCCTACACGAATCCCACGGAAGAGGCGTCCCTGCTGGGAAGGGCCGAGGAGCAGCGGCGTGTCGAGGAAGTTCGTAAAATCCTGCACGAGAGCTTCGATGTGTTTCAGGAGCGCGGTATTCTCCATGACTACGTGGCGCCAGCCGGATCGGATGCCGTCACTGATTCGACGGAAAAGCCGACGATCGATCTGGATAAGCTCCCTGCCGGGATTCGGGAACGGTTGAGGCGTCCGGGGAGCCGCACAGATCGTCCCGATGCGCAGGGAGAGACCGGCGGACGCCGGGAGGAGAGATAGAAAAAACCAACCGGACCTGTCCCGTACGACGGATCAAAACAGGAAGACGAAAAAAGTGTGAGGGAACGATCCGATAATCAAGTCTGATTTTTTATAAATAGCGGAGTGGCTTCCATGAAATTTTCCATCAACATGCCATGGTTAAAACCCATACTCGATAAATTGCCTAAGGGCAATAAACAGCGATGGTTCATCTTTGGTGGAGGAGGCGTGCTGCTTCTCATCCTGATACTCCTGATCCTGCCCAAGTCGGCGAACATCGCTGTGGCTGAAGTCCAGGAAGGCGAGTTCATCATCGACCTAGTGCTTCGGGGCGAGATCGATGCGCTGAATTCGACGAATATATCCGTGCCCCGGCTGGGACGCCGTATGTCGCTGCAGATCGTGGATATGGCTGAAGAGGGCACCATGGTCAAGCAGGGGGATTTCCTCATACAGTTGGATACCAGTGAAGCCGAGCAAAAAGTGGAGGAAGCCCAGGATGCGGTGGCCAATGCCAAGGCCCAGCTGGAGAGCGAGAAGGCGACCATCGCGTCCAACATGGCCCAGCTGGTGAGTCAGCACGAGAAGGAAAAGTATAATTATGATCAGGCACAATTGAGCCTGAAGATGATGCAGTTCGAGGCCGAGGCCAAGAAGCAGGAATACGAGCTCAACATGAAAAAAGCCGAAGTCGCTCTGGCCCAGGCCAAGGAAAAGATACAGTCTCAGAAAATCATCGACAGGGCCACAATCATGAAAGCGGAGCTGAACGTGAGGCAGGCGGAACTGGAACTCCGCGAAGCGCAGCAGGCACTGGATAAATTAACCCTCCGAGCGCCCATCGACGGATTGGTGGTTTACAAAGAGATTTGGAAAGGATCGGGCATGGAAAAAGTTCAGGTGGGCGATACGCCCTGGCCTGGAATGCCGGTCATCGGAATTCCCGATCTTGCCGTGATGCAGGCCGAAGTGACCGTAAACGAGGTGGACATTAGCAAGGTGGAGCGGGGACAGAATGCGATCATCACCGTGGATGCCCTGGAAGGGAAGTCCTACTACGGTAAGATTAATCGAGTGGCCGCCCTGGCCCGGCGGGAGGAATCCACAAACCGTAAAGTGTTCGACGTCGAAGTCACGGCTGATTCCACCGACGGCCTGCTCAGGCCGGGCATGACATGCGACTGCCGCATCATCACGGGACGCATACCCGATGCCATGAGCATACCGCTACAGGCCGTGTTCCAGAAAGAGGACAAAACGGTCGTATTCACCATGGGGGGACGGACGCCCAGGATGCAGGAAGTCAAGGTCGGGCCCAAGAGCAGCAATTTCGTGGTCATCGAAGAAGGGTTGGAGCCGGGCGACCTCGTTTGTCTGAGAGACCCGACGATTCCCCTGGAAGAGATCGGCGCAGAGTCTGAGACGGTGTCGTCGGTACAGAGGTCGAGAACGCAAAGTTCGTCCAGCGGGAATCGCATGTTTATCCACTAGATCGGCAGGGTAGTTCGTATGAATTTTCATGAGAGTTTCTACGTCAGCATGGAAGGTATTTCATCGCATAAGCTTCGGTCTTTTCTGACGATGCTGGGCATCATATTTGGCGTGGCTGCCGTGATCGCCATGCTCTCCATCGGCGCCGGAGCCAAGAAAGAGGCTCTGGATCAGATCAAGCTGCTGGGTATGAACAACATCATCATCCGTTCCAGTCCCATCGAAACGGAGGAAGACGAGCGCGGCACGGTGATAGAGGCCAAGGGTCTGACGATGGAGGATGCCCGCTCATTGA
>CAZTKR010000199.1:0-7141 GCA_964614115.1 uncultured bacterium
ATTAAACGTTTGTTTTCGTGAATATCAGACTGGAGAAATGAAAGTATGGATTTTCCGAGGTGCTGTATCAACGAGTTCCTGAATGCACCATCGGGATCCCAGGACGGGTTCCAATGCCTGCTCACTTGCTCGACGTACTGAAACAGATTGTGAGACTTCGCAATCAAATAATCTTCGCTAATCGGGTGTGATTCTAGATCGGGATGTAGTAGTAATAATCTGTTAAGAAAATTCGTACCACATCGTTGCATGATTCCTAATAAAAAAATGGGTCTCGTACTCGACATCCACATATCCATCAACGTTTTTCTTCTCTGCCATTCATTCGAGCCACTTCTGACGAAAATAACCGACCATGTAGTAATACTTACTTTTATTATAAAATCTTTTTCGTAGCCTGACCATATGAAATAACATATAAACGTATTTGGAGAGAACGCGTCTACTTGGTATCCCGTTTTTTTTATCGATATAATACCTCACGCGGCCCATGCCTTCGGCTCGTTTCAATATATAATCAGGCCTCATCCTGCCTTCTTGAATCTTATGATATACATGAGCTTCGGGAATAAAACCGAACTGCCCAGGATGAAGCCTGGCCTGAACATCCACCTCATCACCTCCGTAAAACGTCTTGGGACAGGTCGCGTTCATCTCACCGATGTATTCATCGAATCCGCCTGTATCCGCCAACCAACAGCGGTCGAAAAACATATTACAGCCGATGATGGTGTCCGTGGCATACCCGATCTCCGGGAAATAATTGAATCCGCCGATGGTGCGTTCATAGCCTTTGAGCTTTTGCGGAATTTTCGTTTCGAATAGAGGTTCCACCCTACCGCCGGCCATCTTCCAATTCTCCCGGAATCCCTCGACGATCGCATTCACCCATGTCGAACGAAGGATGGTATCGTCGTCGATATACGCCACGATGTCGCCTTGCGCTTCGCGAGCACCCGCATTTCTCTTGACACAATAGTTATTCTCAGTAACTCGATACATGCGAATATCCAATCCTTTCTCGATCCAGGGATCCAAATCCATGCGCGCATCGCCGTAGGTGACGAGAATGATCTCAAAAGACCGATGACCTTCCTGCTCAACGAGTGACTGGAGACAGGCATGTATATCGTCCATTCTCCGCATTTCGGATACGATGACCACCGATAGAGGAACAGTCGAGTTAAGGGAATCCTTTTTATGGACACTCATACCCGTATGCCCTCATCCTGCAAGTATGCGAGTATACTGTTTTTCAGAGGGCTGGGAGTCCACTTGAGAAGCGTCCTGGCCTTCTCATTCGAACCATAGGATACGGGTGCTTCGCCTGCACGCATGGAACGTGCACCGAATAAAAGTAATCGGGGATTGGCATTTAGTATGGATACGAACATTCCCAGGAAAGCTCGGAGCTCCGTGGTTTCTCCGCTGCACAGATTGAACAGATCAAAATCCAAATCCCTGTCGAGATCATGGATAAGAGCCTCGTATCCGATGAGCAGATCGTTCACATGGATAAAATCACGTTTCTGCAGGCATGGGGATAAGGC
Source organism: uncultured bacterium (assembly GCA_964614115.1). GTDB lineage: Bacteria > Zhuqueibacterota > QNDG01 > QNDG01 > DSAB01 > CAZTKR01. The sequence goes on from CAZTKR010000199.1 coordinate 1,551, forward strand.
AATTTCTTCACCCGCTTTAAGGGCATGGACGACGCTGGGAATGAGCTTCTGAGGTGCATCCATGGATCCGAAAGGGATAAAGATCCGGGCGACTCTTGTTCGCATGCGATACTGTTCGCTCAATTGACGGACCCGACACGTTTCCATCAATTTGGACAGGCCATAAGGTGTCGAAGGCCAGCAGACATCATCTTCTGTGCAGGCGTTGTCACTCTCACTGTATTCCATCGAGGAACCCGTCACGATAATTCCCCGGCAGCCGTTCGCCTTGAGGGTGGGATAGAGTTTCCTCAGGCATGCGACGTTCACGGCATACCCTTTTTGCAGATCGTAATCCATATCTCCGTATCCCGTCGCCCATCCGGCATGATGAATCCAGAGGTCTGGTTTTTCAGTCTGGATGAATGCGACCATGGATTCGGTCTCTACCAGGTTTAAAGAACGTATGTCGACACCCTTGTCCCGGGCTGCTTGAATTCTTTGGAGACGTATACCCTCATAGTCATCAATGTGTCGGCTGATTGTCCCGATAACCCGCCCGGCTTTCTCAGAAAAGAATCGTGCCAGATGAACACCGATGAAACTCGATACACCCGTCACAACGATTTTGTCGATCGAACGAATCATCGATCTAGCGATACTTCAGTGACCAATCGTACGGAATATCCGGTGAAAAAGGATCGATTCGCTCGATCTCGTCTGGATCGTGCGGCTCGGTGGCACAGTTGGCCAGAATGGCTGTCTTGGTACCGACGCATTTAAAACCATTGATGATTTTTGGTGGAATACGAACCAATACGTAACGATGTTCACCCATATAAATTTCCTGCATTTCTCCCTGGGTCTGGGATCCTTCCCGATTGTCGTACAACACGAGCTTAATCATTCCCTGGATCACGGCGTAATTTTGAGTTTGGGTCTTGTGGAGATGCCATCCCTTGATCGTCCCTGGATAGGCTGTGGAAAAATAAATCTCACCAAATTTTTCAAAATGAGGTGCGTCCACACGCAGCATATGCATGATTTCTCCCCGCTCATCGGGGATTTGTTTCAATGGTGTGACGATGACTCCGTCTATCATGATACCTTCCCTTTTTGTTTGTAGTCTTCCATATAGGTACGGATCTGTCCTGCCGTCAAATCCCAGATATCGGCACCCTGAGTCCAGTGTTTATACCACTCGAGGGTATGTCGCATGGCTTGATGAAAATCCCAAATCGGCTGCCAACCCAGCATCTGATAAGCCTTATCCCAATTCAGATAGAGGAGTTGCGCTTCAGGTGGTTCGATGGAATTATTCTTCTGTGTCATGATTTTGAGATCACTCCCCCACGCCTCGACGATGATAGCGGCCAACTCCATCACGGTCCTGTTCGATTCCTTATCAGGTCCAAAATTCCATGCTCCTGTATACAGACTGGATGGTTCGGTGAATAACTTTTCTGCAAGCATCAGATACCCTCGCAACGGGTCCAAAACGTGTTGCCATGGACGCCGCGCGTCTGGATTTCGAAGAACGACGTTGGAACCGTCTCTCAAGGCACGAATACAATCGGGCACGATGCGGTCTTCTGCCCAGTCACCGCCTCCGATAACATTGCCCGCCCGTACCGATGCCGCCCGGACGTGTGGGTTCGTGTTAAAAAAAGAGGCTAAGTACGACGATAGCACATGTTCGGCACAGGCTTTTGAAGCGCTGTAAGGATCTTTCCCTCCCAATTCGTCGTTCTCTCGATAGCCCCATATCCACTCTTTATTCCGGTAACATTTGTCCGACGTCACATAGATGAGCACACGGACGCTGGGCACAGCCCTCACAGCCTCCAGAAGATTCACAGAACCGCCCACGTTCGTATCGAACGTTACTTTGGGGTCCTCGAACCCCCTTTGGACCAATGATTGGGCAGCCAGATGAAACACGATCTCTGGATGTATCTCTTCCAGGACACGCTGGATTTCCCCCAAATCCCTGATATCTCCCTCCCGATGGGTCATGTGTTTTTCGAGATTCAGGAGGACGAAATGGTCTTCCTCATGCTCTGGCGGCAAGGCGAGTCCCGTCACTTCTGCACCCAGCATGGACAACCATGCAGAAAGCCAAGAGCCTTTGAAACCCGTGTGCCCCGTGACAAGCACCCGTTTCTTTTGATAAAATTGGCTGAACATCATTCCCAGACGATCCATGGCACGTTTCCCATTTTATACAGCTCCTCCAGGTGGATCTTGTCTCGCATCGTATCCATGCATTGCCAAAACCCATCGTGCTTGTAGGCAACCAACTGACCATCGGCGGCCAATCGTTCCAGGGGATCTCTTTCGAGTATCGTCGTATCATCCTTCAGATAATCGAACACATCGGATTCAAATACAAAAAATCCGCCGTTTATCCAGCCTCTGCCCGTTTGCGGTTTTTCCTTAAACTCGACCACGAGATCACCATCGAACGTCATCGTCCCGAACCGGGCAGGAGGACGCACTGCCGTAATCGTCGCCAGCTTGCCGTGTTTTCTATGGAAGTCGAGGAGACGTGAGACATGAATATCGGACAATCCGTCACCATAGGTCAGCATGAATGTACCTTCCGGTCTAAGTAACGATTCCAACCGCTTGATACGACCGCCGGTGAGGGTCTGCATACCCGTATCGATCATACGAACTTTCCATTCGCACCGATGGTGCTTATGAAATTGCACGTTGCCACTGGCAAGATCCACTTCAAGATCGTTGTTGGATGCGTGGTAGCGCAGGAAATAGTCCTTGATCACATCTCCCTTATATCCTAGTGCAATGACGAATTCAGCAAATCCAAAATGCGCATACAATTTCATGATATACCACAAGATGGGTTGACCTCCGATTAAAACCATCGGCTTTGGCTTGGTGGAAGTCTCTTCGCTGATACGAATGCCTCGTCCGCCGGCTAAAATGACCACTTTCATGGGATACACTCTCGTTTTTTAATCTATGATTTCCCGGTTTTGTAGGATTGTATTCACGTTTTTTGAATTTGTAAAATCCAGACCGTAAGCCAGAGCAATCGGCTCATCATTTCCAACACATAATACGGATTTTCCACGTGTTCCAGGACTTCCGATGCGATGATGATGTCGTATCATTGCTCGCCGTATCCCAATTTAAGGATAATGAGCTTCCCGGATTCAAGCCTGGAGCGCCAACCCAGGAATATCGATAGGACTTTATATTCCATGGCTCGCACTCCGGGTAGGATGTAAGGATAGGCCGTCATGCGTCAGCTTTCCGAACTTCTGACGTATGTTTCAAAATCATACGAAATCTTTCTATAGTCGAAATGCTGACGTGCCGTCTCGGCGGCATCCCGGCTCATTCCTGCTAAAAGCTTAGGATTTTCCAGAAGGCCGATCGTTGTGTCGATAATGCCCGGAATGTTGCTCTTATCTATGACGATGACTCCCCTCACCCGTTGGGCATCGTACCCCTCAAGACTTTCCTTGTCGCATACAACGGGAAGTCCCATGGCCAGAAGCTCCATGATTTTTTTCTTGATGCCGCTCCCCGAGAGACTAAAACAAAACGAAAGTTTACTCCTCTTGGCATATTCCCTGATATCCTCCACCTCTCCTGTGACGATGACATGCTCCGAAGCCAGTTTTAAAATACGCTTTGAGGGATTCCGGCCCACGACAGCCAATCGGAAATTTGGTATTTTTTTTATCAGTGGTGGCAGGACGTTTTCGTAAAACCATAACACACTATCTACGTTGGGACGCCATCTCATTGCACCGATATAGACCATGTCGATATCCTTGGCAGCTTGCGTATGCTTAACCGAGAGAAAATGGGTATCCACGCCTATGGGTGCCACATGAACAGGAACTTTGAACGAGGACAACCTGTCGTAATGCTGCTTTTCGACGGCTGTATGAGTCAATATGCCGTCCCAATCTTGTATATACTTTTTTTCAAAGGCTGTGATACAACTTTTCCGCATACTCAGAAAAATGGATTCTTTGATTGATTTTGAATGTACCACGATTTTTTCTAAATGGAGGGGGTACGGATCGTGGATGCGAATGAGGAATTTCGTGTGAAGTTGTCGGTCTAATTTCCTCCTCCAATCGATCATGCTGTATCCTGTCTGTTCGAATAAGATAAAATCCGGATCGTACTGAACGATTCGAGGATATAGACTTTCCTTCACGTATTCTAATACATTATTCCCCATGCGTTCATAATGGTGAATATAATCTTTTATGGCTTTCAATGTAGCAAACAAGGAATGCCCATAAACGGTACTCTGATCCGAGTAGGGCAATACATCGACGGCTTTTTCGATTTCCTTGGGGATGATGGGTACGGTATCGTCAGGGACGAGACATATCATTCGGGTATGGTACTTATTCATCAGATGTAGAAGGTTGTGGTAGAGCGTTGTCTGGGCGGCCACGCCATCGGGAAAACGAGGATTCAGCGACGATACAATCAAGACCTTTTTTTTCGGATGGGACTTATTCATGGATATCCCATTTTCTGGCAATCGCCGCTACACCACAACCCCGCTTCTTGTCCCCCGAAAAATAATCGGCGATCATCACCAACGGATAGAAAATTGGGAATAGATAAAGCAGCCATCCCTGTATGCCGAACCGAATGGACAAGGCATAATAAAAACGAGAGATGCCAGACGTTAAATAGTACTTACAATCCAACACACGAAATCCGGTCTCTTCCAGTTTTTTTATCAGGGATTCATGGGTATAATACGTGACAACATCGTACATCGCTTTGTGTTTTTTGATCAATTTCTTTGGAATGATATCCTGAGAGAGTGCATCCGCCGTAATCACAAGCCAGCCGCCATTCACCAGCATATCGTGTATATTATGTAGAGCGGCGAGGTCATCCTGAAAGTGTTCGATGGAGCAGTTGGAAAAAACCTTATTGAACACACCCGTCTTGAACGGTCTCTGCTCGGCTCTGATGTTGATAAAATGCGATTCAGGATACCGTTTTTTTGCTTTCATCACGTTCAGGAATGCGGCATCCAGTCCAAAATAAGCCGCCTCGTTTTGGGTCACCATCCTTGACCACCCGCCCATACCGCAGGCCACGTCGAGTATTTTCTCGCCCGGCTTGGGATTCAACCATCGCCGTACGATTCGTTTTTCAATCCGACGTGGAATATGGAACCGGTGGTCTTTCACGATGTATTTCTTATGAAAACGCTTGGGCAGGCGGATCGCGTACTTCAATGATTTCAGGATAAAGGTTTTATCAATGCTGCGATGTCCAAACGTCATGGGTGGTTTATTAATCCTGTGGATGACGGACTCATAGAATATCATGTAACTTGTCTAAGACATATTCCGGTTCGATCTTCTCCATGCATGAAATGGACTCTGTACAAACCTTATTGTAACAGCAGATGCAGTCCGAATCCGCTCGAATCTTGATCCCCCGATCATAAAGATGTATCTCATCCATGGATGTGGGACCAAAAAGAGCGATGATTTTCTTCTGAAGAGCTGTGGCGATATGCAGGGCCAATGTGTCACCCGTGATAACCACATCACAGGCGTTGACGATACAGCCAAATTGTCGGATACTGTTCT
>CAZTKR010000200.1:0-7127 GCA_964614115.1 uncultured bacterium
ATAAGAAAAAATTAAAAAAATATCAGGAACGAATCTGGGATTTGGAACATGAAATTTATGTCCGGCGTATTCCGGTTGTGATCGTTTTTCAGGGATGGGATGCAGCGGGCAAGGGAGGTAATATACGCCGTCTGGTACAGGGCTTGGATCCACGCGGGTATGAAGTCATCCCTTTCGGCATGCCCAATGATATTGAAAAGGCCCACCACTATTTATGGCGTTTCTGGGTTCGGTTTCCCAAAGCCGGGCATATCCACATTTTCGACCGCTCCTGGTATGGACGCGTCCTGGTTGAACGGGTTGAAGGATTCTGCAGAGAGGATGAATGGAAACGTGCCTATCGGGAAATCAATGAAATGGAAGAGCAGTGGGTAAACTTCGGAACCGTGATGGTCAAATTCTGGCTCCATATCGACCGCGATGAGCAACTTCGCCGATTTCGAGCACGGGAGAACACGCCGCATAAAAAGTGGAAGATTACCCAGGAAGACTGGCGAAACCGGGAAAACTGCGACAGGTATAAGGAGGCAGTGGATGAAATGCTTTCTCGAACCAGCACTGCCTACGCACCGTGGACCATCGTAGAAGCCAACTGCAAGCTCTATGCTCGGATCAAGGTGCTCCGTACGGTGATCCGCTGTATCAAAGACCGTTTGTAATCATGGAAATTGAACGAAAATATTTGATTTCTGATGTGCCGAATGAGTATATGCATCATCCTTCCCGAAAGATCCGGCAGGGTTATCTGGCCGTATCGGAGGATGGAACCGAAGTACGTGTACGGGACAGTGAGGATGATTATTCCCTGACAGTCAAAGGGGGAGAGGGGTTGCAGCGAACTGAGATCGAACTGACGATCACACGGGCTCAGTTCGACAGGCTCTGGCCTCTGACGCAAGGAAGACGTGTGGTAAAACAGCGTTATTACATCCCTCATGAACAGTTCACCATCGAACTGGACCTCTATGCAGATCATTTAAAGGGGCTCATGACGGCAGAAATTGAATTTCCCAACCTGGTTCTCAGCCGTTCCTTCAACCCCCCTGACTGGTTTGGAGCGGAAATCACCGAGGATTCGAGGTATAAAAATAAAAATTTGGCACTTCATGGAGTCCCGGAAGATGGTTGAACTCAATCAGTCCAACGGTGATATCGTATACCACCAATCGGGTGTTCTGCCTTATCGTTTTCAGAAAGGGAAGGCGGATATCCTGCTGATCTCCAATCTAAGCGGCAGCAGGTGGGTGATTCCCAAAGGGATTATCGATGACGGTTTTAATCCTGTGTCTTCTGCAGCCAATGAAGCTTATGAAGAGGCGGGTGTGCAAGGCCGTATCGATCCGGAACCTATTGGAGAGTATCGGTATTATAAATGGAATGGAATTTGTCATGTCCAGGTCTTTCTGATGGAGATAACGGATGTCTTGGAATCGTGGCCAGAGTCTTCCCTACGCAAACGGAAATGGATGAGACCGGGTGATGTGCTAGCATTGATCGACAAACGGATACCCGACGCATTGGTTCGGAAGATGCTTGCCAGGATAGAAAAAATAGGAGTTTAATATATGGCAAAACAGAAGGACTCCCTGTGTAAGTGGAAAAGCAAGGAGATTGAAAAAAAACGGAAGAGATACTACAAACGGATTAAAAATCCCCAGTTTGTATGCAGTAAATGCGGCCGGGTTTCCAACGACAGTGTCTATTTGTGTAAGCCCATTTCTTTCGATTGAATATCTTCCCTCCTGCTCGTGAGATGACATTTTTGCAGTCCCGATTCTTCAATAGACAATGAAAAACAGCAAAATGGTATGGGGTATGTTCGATAAAGCCATGGAAATTGCCGTACGAGCCCATGCGAACCAGAAAGACAGGTATGGTAAACCGTATATCCTTCATCCTATTCGTGTCATGATGAAAGTGGCCTCGGAATTGGAAAAAACAGTGGCCCTATTGCATGATATTGTGGAGGACAGTCCTTGGACACTGGATGATTTAATCCAGGAAGGATTTCCCGAAGAAGTCGTTCATGCGGTCGAATGCCTTACCAAGCGTGAAAACGAACCGTATTTTGATTATATCGAGCGGGTTTTAAAGGACCCGCTGTCTATACGGGTCAAAATCGCCGATCTGGAAGACAATATGGAATTGCGGCGCATCACAAAACTGTCGGAGAAAGATCAAGATCGCCTTGAACGGTATCATCGCGCATGGAATCTCCTAATTCGTGGTTCTACATGAAAACTCATCAATTTCTAACATTTTTATTGTACATTTCTAAAGATTATCTATGAGGAAAAGTACGATGAGAAAGATATATCTCATGCGACATGCGAGGGCGGAAGGTCGAAAAAAGGGACTGCCGGATGCAGACCGCGCTCTTGTATCCAGCGGAAAAGAAAACACGAAAATGATGTCCAGGTTGTTTAAGAAGGAAGGTGTAAAACCGGATTTCATCGTCTCGAGCCCAGCGAAAAGGGCCGTACAAACGGCCCGTATCGTCGCCAAGGTACTGGAATATCCGTTGAAGGACATTCAACAATCTGACGTTTTATACGACGCCATAGAAGCCCCACCCCTTTACAATTGGCTGCACTCCTTGCCCGACGATAAAATGACGGTATTGGTGGTGGGGCACAATCCCGCTTTGAATATATTGGCCTCGTCACTGGTGGAATCATTCGACCAGAATATCCCCAAATCGGGTGTGGTCGGAATTGCCTTCATGAAAGATACCTGGAGATCGATAACCAAGAAAAACGGTGAATTAATTCTATTCGACTATGCGGTGGATAAGACAAAAATGATGAAGGTGGTCCGCAGAGAATTGACGGATAAATTATCCCATCGAATCAGCTTCTTTTTTCAAGACATCGATTCGTCGGCGGCCAAAAGAATGGAACATTCTATACAGACCACCAGCAAGAGGTTGGTGCGCCAGTTTGTGGAAAAAGGGAAACATTTCCGTAATTATTACCTGGATATCAAAGCCCAGGAAGCGGAAATGAAAGAGGATTTGGACGAATCCAAGGATCGTATCGGCCCGAAACAAACATCCGAAAAAAAAGATTCGGTTTCGAATGTGAAAAAGAAAGCCGAAGAGAAGAAACAGGCCGATCCATGATATATCGTGCCATGTGATCATTCATTGGTGATACATCATGAAATATTTATTTACGAACAAAGAAATCAGTTGGCTATCTTTCAACGATAGGGTGTTACAAGAAGCGGCAGATCCATCTGTGCCGTTATACGAACGGATTAAATTCATGGGGATATACTCATCCAATCTGGATGAGTTTTTCCGTGTCCGGGTGGCAACACTTCAGCGGCTGTCAGCGCTGGGAACAGGCGCAAAAAAATTAATCGGCATAGATCCCGACTTACTCCTCAAACAGGTTCAGCAGATCGTAATCCATCAGCATGTTAAATTCCAAGCGGTCTATCAGGATATCGTAAGACAACTGGCTCGTGAAAAGATATACATCATTAATGAGCATCAATTGAACGATGAACAGGCGGATTTTGTTCGAGCCTATTTTCATGACAAAGTCCGGCCCAGATTGTTTCCCATTATCCTGGATGAGGTAGAAAAAATTCCCGATCTTATTGATGAATCCATTTATCTGGCTGTCGCAATAAACCGTAAGAACGAGTATCCCAGGAGAAAGAGTGCTCTGATTGAGGTGCCGACTCGGCTCATATCCCGTTTTGTCATACTTCCCCGAATTCGGAGAAGCAGGTACATCATTCTATTGGATGATGTTATCCGATTCAATCTGAACGCTATTTTTGCGATGTTCAAGTATGATGATATCAAGGCGTATACGGTGAAATTAACACGGGATGCGGAACTGGATATTGCCGATGACATGGCCCAGAGCCTAATTAAAAAAATTTCCAAGGGATTGAAACAGCGAAGAGAGGGGAATCCGGTCCGGTTTATTTATGATGTGGAACTGCCGGATTCTTTCCTTCAACTTTTTATCAAACAGCTCGGACTGGATGATAAAGACACGTTGATTCCTGGAGCCCGCTACCATAATTTTAAGGATTTCATGAATTTTCCTGATTTCGGGCTTACCCACTGGAAATACGAACCTATCCGGCAATTGCATCACAGATACATAAAGCCTGGAAGTCATCTTTTTCAGTTCCTCAAGGAGAAGGATTTACTGCTTCATTATCCCTACCAAACCTTCGATTATGTTATCGATCTTCTGAGAGAAGCATCCATCGATCCCCAAGTGACCTCCATCAAATTTACCCTATATCGTGTGGCAAAGTATTCCAGCGTCGTGAATGCTCTGATCAATGCGGTAAAGAACGGTAAGGAAGTTGTCGTCGTTCTGGAGCTCCGTGCCCGATTCGATGAGGAAGCCAATATTTACTGGGCCAATAAGATGAAAGAGGAGGGTGTTCGGGTTATATACGGGGTGCCGGGACTGAAGGTTCACAGCAAGCTTTGTCTGATATCCAGAAAAAAGAAGGGAGGTGAGGCGTTCTTTGCAATTATCGGGACCGGCAATTATAATGAGAATACGGCGCAGATTTATAGTGACCACAGTTTGTTTACGGCCAACAAAAAGCTGACCAGAGAGGTGAAGCGGATATTTGATTTTTTTGAAAACAATTACAAGAAATTCAGCTCCGAGCATCTCATCGTTTCCCCGTTTGATTTACGAAAGAAAATCGTTCGATTTGTTAAAAATGAAATTGGGAATGCACAGGCCGGTCAAGAAGCGGAGATATTCATCAAAGTCAATAATCTGGTGGACACGAAGATCATCAAGCACCTGTACTCCGCAAGCCAAGCCGGTGTGCAGGTTAAGTTGATCGTTCGAAGCATGTTTTCCCTGGTTCCCGGTGTGCCTGGATTAAGTGAGCGAATACAAGCTATCAGCATAGTCGATAAATTCCTGGAGCATTCCAGGATTTTTGTATTTCATAATAAAGGGAGTAAAAAAGTATTCATTTCATCGGCTGATCTCATGCCTCGAAACTTGGATCGTAGAATAGAAGTGACATGCCCGATTTATGATGAAGAGATCAAGAAGGAATTGCTGACTCTCCTGGATATACAATGGAAGGATAATGTTCGTGCACGTATTCTGAATCGGGCCCTGGACAATCAATACCGTCCTGGATTGAAGACCAGCGTTCGGGCTCAATGGAAAATCTACGATTATTTAAACAAATTTAAAATCTCACACACAACCCAGGATTGATCGACCTTGAAGTTTGCAGCCATCGATATCGGTTCGAATGCTGTCCGTCTTCTCTTATCCCAGGTTTTCGAGAATGGGAAGAATCCCATATTTAAAAAGGAATCTCTTATCCGCATCCCGATTCGTTTAGGAGAAGATACCTTTAAAATGCAGTATATTTCCGATACAAAAGTGAAAAAACTCACTCGGACGCTGATCGCTTTCAAGTATCTTATGGATACATACGAGCCTGTTGATTATATTGCCTGTGCTACCTCCGCCATGCGGGAGGCGAAGAATAAGAATGAAATTGTCAAGAATATTAAGCTGAATAGCGGCATCTCGGTTGAGATCGTCGATGGGAAGCGAGAGGCCGAAATTTTATATTCCAATCACGCCAAACAAGTGCTGGATAAAAAGAAATCCTATCTTTCCATAGATGTGGGAGGGGGAAGTACAGAAATAACCATATTTTCCAACTACAAAGTGGTGGATGCGAATTCATTTAATATCGGTACAGTGCGGGTTTTGGAACAGACCGTACCCGCATCTTTACGGAAGCGCATGAAAAAGTGGTTGAAAAAGTATACGATGAATCATCGTGCCATGGTCGCCATCGGGAGTGGCGGTAATATCAATAAACTCTTCAGGATGGCACGAATACCCGATGGCAAACCTATCACGTATCAGAAACTCAAAAGTCTGTATGAGGACCTGGTCTCTTATTCGTTTGAAGACCGGATACGTATTCTTAAGATGCGTCCGGACCGGGCTGACGTAATCATCCCCGCGTGTGAGATCTTTCTCTCCGTCATGAATTGGTCGAAAATAAAAAAGATGTATGTCCCGCAGATTGGACTGGCCGACGGTTTGGTCCATCTTTTATACGAGAAGTACAAGCAAAAATTAGAAGTACAAAAGAAAAGGGACGAGATACAAATTTCCATGCCGTTTTAGTTCCCGCAGGTTACCCTTGTCCATTGATCATGAGGAAGACGCTTTTGAACGATATATTCCAATTTGGCCTACCGGGTGCTATTCCAGTGAATACGGTTCTGGAAAATATAAGGAGTGCCTATGCATATAAAGAACGCGTGCTGCCAAGTACAAATCAACAATTTTACGATACATTTGACTGGCGGCTTTATCAAAAGGGGTTGATTCTCACCAGAGAGGGCAAACATTGCAGCCTGAAGAGTCTGGATGATACCAGGACGATAGCCAACGTGGACCTTTCTTCGGCCAACGTGCCTCGGTTCTGGTGGGAATTTGATGACGGCTCCCTTAAAAAAATGATGCGTTCTTGTTTGGATGTCAGGGCGTTGTTGCCGGTTGTCTGGGTTTCCAAATCCGTTCGTGTCTTCAGCATTTTAAACCAGGATCAAAAAACCGTTCTACGGATTCAAATCGATACATTAAAAGTTCATGGGGATCGTGTAAAAAAACCAATCGTCCGTTTCCGTCTGATTCCGGTGAGAGGCTATGAGAATGAATCAAAACAGTTTCGAAAATTCCTGATGGAACAGGGATTGACGGAAGAATCCGCGGATGCACTGACAGCTGCCCTGAAAGCCAGTGATCATACACCGGGTTCCTATTCATCAAAAATTCGTGTTTCTCTGGAACCCCAATGGTCGACCCGAAAAGCCGTACGGATTCTTTTCATGTGCCTTTTGGAGAACCTTCAGAAAAATGAGGAAGGAATTAAGGCTGATATCGACACGGAGTTTCTCCACGATTTCCGGGTCTCCGTGCGGCGTACGCGGACCTGTCTCGCCCAGCTCAAAGAGGTCTTCCCTGCCGCGGCGACCGGCCATTTCCGCCGCGAGTTCAACTGGGTCGGCACGACCACCGGCCCGAGCCGCGACCTCGATGTCCATCTGCTGAAGATCCCGCACTATCAGAGGCTGCTTCCCGGTGAGC
>CAZTKR010000201.1:0-7105 GCA_964614115.1 uncultured bacterium
TTTTCGGCACCATGGAGTTTTTCTGCCAAATCGTACAAGTCCACCTGGATGTTTTCCAGGAGCCAGCGTACATCATCGTAGACATTCCAAATCGTGTTATAACCGGTACCATTATCCATTTCATGCAGGCAGAAACGATTCAGCGCCGCTGCGAGGTCATCGATCCTGCTCATGTCGATGGCGCTCATCGTATGGATCGCCTGATAGTCCCATCGATGGCTGTCGTCCCGGATGAGATCGATGATGGCACTCCCGATATCGTTGAGCGTGGTGTCTGGATGCTGGTTCAACAAATCACAGATGTCACCGATGATGTAGTTCCACCATCCGTAGAGGCTGACCGCCTCGCTGGCGATGTAAAGATCGACACAGTCTTTCAGCTCGTACGCGGCTTCGATGTTGGCCATGACACAGGGCCCCGTAAAGCAGAACACATCCGTACCGCCGGCGGCAGACAGGGCGGCATGAAATTCGTCCAACGTAAGACGGTCACCACGACTGGTTCCATCTTCACACGCGCCTGCCCAGCACATCCCGTGATCGTACGCCGAGATGAGATACCGAGAAGCAGGGTAGCGGTCCTTGGCGTACAGAATAAAATCACGGAGAGTATTCCCGTCCCCCATGTTGACTTCACCCATTTCTTCCAGTTGGACGGCCTGATGATCCTCATCGATATAATAGATATATGCCGGAGAATCGTGTTTATCCGACAGAACGATGACATTCAAATTCTCGGCCGAAAACGCTTCCTGGGTAAACCATCCCAGTACTTGCGAGGTCGTTGGCTGGAAATCTTCGTCGTTGTAAAATATCCATGTCCATTCTTTTATCGTGTTCACGGAATCGGGCCCCAAAGTTCTTTTTTTACAACTCGTGAATAGGATAAATACAAAGAGTATAAGATGTGAGTGACCCCGCCTCGAAAACATGATTCCGCCTCCATCGATTTATCAGTTAACGCTTATCCATGCCGGATAAGTATCCATCCCCGGGCTGGCTGTCAGCCTCGTCACCCGACCCGTCGCTATGTTCGTCACGGCGATTTCATCATCGTTATTCCCGTAGGACGTCTGATATGCGACGGAAAGGCCGTCCGGCGACCAGCACGGCACAAAATCGTTCGCCGCGTTGGTGACCAAGGGGCGCATGTTGCTGCCGTCGGCATTCATAAGCCATATATCCTCACCATTACCCGACGTCACAAAAACAATCGACTGTCCGTCCGGAGACCACTGGGCACAGCAATCTTGACCGGGTCTGTTCGTCATACGCGTCAGATCGCTGCCGTCGGTGTTCATGCGATAAACCTCATAATTGCCATCACGGTCTGATGTGAACAGGATCTGAGTGCCATCCGGAGACCATCTCCCTCCAAAATCATAGCCCGGTTCATTCGTCAAGCGCCGTTGATTGTTGCCGTCCGTATCCATGACGTACAACTCCCAGTTTCCATCCCGGCTCGAAGTGAACAAGATACTGGAACCGTCGGGAGACCAATCGGGCTGCAGGTCAACAGTGGATGAGTTTGGCGTCAAACAGACAACGTTCCCGCCATCACTATCCATCACATAAATATCCCTATCTCCGTCACGGTCAGATTCGAATACAATCTGCGACCCGTCGGGCGACCAGTCCGGGCTGAAATCAGACGCATTGTTTTCTGTCAGGGGTGTGACACCGGTTCCGTCGGCATTCATCACAAAAATATCATGATCCCCGCCGTTCCGGCCAGAAACAAAGGCGATTATGCCTCCGCCTCTGCCGTCGAGGGGAACAACCGTCCCATCGTTCTGCGATTCAGTCGGATTATTCTCACATCCTGCATGAAGGACCATCATTATAAACAGGCCGATTCGTACGGTTTTCATGAGTCATCTCCTGCTTGTTATTATTCATTCGGACGATAATTATCCAGAATGCCGGCATCCACCCAGTAAGGATTGTAACCTTGATCATTGGCTCTTATTGTGATAAAGAAAAAATAATTCCCGTCCGGGGAGACACAGGGCAGAGTATCCCCAGCATTCGAATTGATGGCGTTCCCCATATTCTGGGGTTGTGTCCATGTGCCGTCGGGATTATGAAAACTGATGTAAAGATCGTTCCCGCCGAATCCGCCGGGACGATTGGAGGCGAAAATGAGATAGGCTTCATCGGGATCGATATAGGGTGCATAATCTTCATAATTATTCATGTTAATGGTGGCGCCGAGGTTCTCGGGCGCGCTGTATTCACCATCCACCAACCTGGATCGATAAATATCATCGGCCTGCCCGTTGCTCATCTCAAAGTATAGGGTTTCATCCCTCGCGACGGAGAATTGATTTCCAACTCCTGATAATGCAGGTATATACACAGGTACGGGTTCCGACCAGCCACCCCCGTTTTTTGTGAGGACAAAAAACGGCCCTTCCTGTCTATGCGAGAGGAAAAACAGCTTCCTGCCATCTACGGAAAACGCAGCATGGCAGTCGCCGCCGTGTTCGCTGCCAAAAGGAACCTCTTGAGGACGTGTCCAATAATCGTTCTCCATCCTCTGCATGGCGTAGAGGTGTTTTGTGTCCGGATTCCCCAGGATGTATTTTGTAAAGACCATCTCCAGTCCATCGGGGGAAAACTTCGGCGGACTGATCCACCACCAGGAACCGTCAGCCAATAATACGTCCGGCGCAAACCGAACGGGTGTTGTTCCCGGAGGCTGTTGTCCGAAGTAAGGGCCGCTTAAATTGATATTCTGTTCCTCTTCGGGCCCACTCGAATTCTTTGAACAATAGATCAATAACAGCACGATAACAGCTATGGTTCCTTGAATGATCCTATGGTTTTTCATCGTATCATGACCTTTCAAATAAAAAACAGGAAAAAACATTTTTATCTCATTTCATTGAACCATATTTCATTTCTCCCATCGACAAAATTGGCCACAAATACATCGAGATCGCCGTCGTTATCTAAATCGCCCAATGAAACATGAGTTGTATTATCGTTAATGGCGCCACTCAACCGCAAACCGCTGTCCGTGAATTGACCGCTTCCATCATTCATCCAGACTTGGTTCGGGAAACCAAAACTCGATATAAACGCATCGAGACTGCCATTGCCGTCGAAATCCCCCAACCCGACTCTCCCGAAACTTGTCACCATTAATGCCTGGCCACTGTCAGAAAAACGACCGGCGCCATCGTTCAATAACACGGCAGAAGGATAATTGTTGCCGCTGTTGTCCCCGTTGCATATAAAGGCGTCCATGTCATTATCTCCGTCCAAATCGCCGAAGGTGACAGCCCCGTTTATTACATCTGTATGCGCCATCTGCCAGTGGTCCGTAAAATGTCCCTGGCCGTCGTTCAGCATCGTTTTATATCCAGTATCGTATTCTTTCACAAATATATCAACATCGCCGTCTCCATCCAGGTCCCCGAAAGTGGCATGCTCTGGAATGGTGAGTCCGCTGTCCGTGAATTCGCCACTGCCGTTGTTACGATAGATTTTATCCGGTTGCTCATAATACGTCACGTAAACATCCAAATCTCCATCCGTGTCAGCATCGATCAAGCTTACGCCGTTGCCACTCCATTCCGTGTCTCCCAGATCCTGTCCGCCGTCGGTGAATGTGCCTCTGCCATCGTTGAAATAAATCCGACTCCGATGGGCATAACTGGCGCATGTGATGAAAAGATCGAGATCCCCATCTCTGTCCAGATCGCCCACACCGATACCGTGTCCCCATTGGGTTAGCCTTTGTTCAGAGTCGGTGAAACGTCCCGTGCCGTCGTTGATCCACACCGTTGAATTGTTATCGCCCATGTTGGAAAAGACTGCATCCAGATCACCGTCGACATCAAAATCCCCAAGCCCAATCTGTAGCGTGCTGGCAGGCACGAATACTTGTGGACTCCTCACAAACATCTCCACGATGGTCTCAACGGAGTTCTCCTTATCGCATGCGATTAAGATCGCCACAAAACATGCAGACATTGAAAAGAATAGGTTCAGCATTCCTGATTTCTTTTTCATATGTCAGTCCTCCATTTTTATTCATTGACGGGTCTAAAAATTCCATAATCAGAGTAAAAAATGTTCTTTATAATGCTCTGTAGACATGTTCATATCTCCATTCAATTGAATCGTCACGTGGGCCAGCTGAAGCGATAATGTAAGACATCCCTCATTCAGGCTGCCACACCGGATTGATGGCCGTGATGTTGGCCGGTGAGTCGGTCACTTGCCTCATGTTCATCCCATCGGCATGGATGGTATACACTTCCCATTCTGACCAAGGGCCCGAATCAAAAGTAATCAGGGTTCCGTCTGACGACCATCTGGGTGTATAGTCATCGAACGCATGATTCGTCACCCGCCGTGGATTCGACCCGTCGGCATTCATGATGTAGATCTCATGATTGCCGTCACGATCTGTGGTGTATGCGATCTGTGCTCCATCCGGCGAATAAACCGGATTTATCTCAGTAGATGCCGTTGCCGTTAATTGCTGCACATTCGATCCATCGACATCGCAGGTATACAGATCGGAACTTCCGCTGAAACTCGATTGATAGATGAAATGGCTGCCGTCGGGTGACCACTTGGCAGCAAAACCCTCTATGCCGATATATCGCTGATTCCCCCCGTCCGCACCCATGACCCATATTTCCGTTCGGTCGTTCTGGTTGGGATATATCCTGGTAAAAACAATTTGTGAACCGTCGGGCGACCAGTTGGGTTCACTGTCGTTAACGAAGTTCGTGGTGGTAAGGCGGGTTAATTGGGTCCCGTCGGCATTGAAGACATAGATCGACCACGTACTGGAGTTGACATACCCTACGGCAGCCAGTCTCTGACCATTCGGTGACCAGTCGTGGTGATTGAGACCGATGTCGGCTTGGATTAGTCGGGTGTTTCCACTTCCGTCTGCGTTAATGCCGTAGATTTGATGATCAAATTCGCCCGTTATTGGTTGATAACAGTAAGCAATGACACCGCCACCCCTGCCATCCAAGGGTATGATTTCCTGCTCGGGCTCTGTGGATTTTTTATTGCAGCCCAAACAGAACAGGGAAAAGAACAGAAATCCTAAGACATATCTTTGCATCCTCTCGTACATGACGATTCTCCCTGTATAGTCATCTTTTTAAAAAGTGCCTATCACTTCAGATGAAATCCTTAATACCCTCATTACTGGGAATCATGGGATTCGAAAACCCAACGTTTAATTCGTTCATCTAAAGTCTCACCATATGATTGAATATTTCATTAAACCATACGCAGCACAGGATAAGTTACCTACTGGAATCAGGCAACCAATTGGTGAACGGTAGCATAAGTTTGTGAATGGTGAAAAACGCAACGTTTTGGGAGAGTTTTGAATTGAGGATGATTTATCATAAATCCATCAATCGATGTAGTTCTTTGTATCTGCGACGGCTAAGGGGTAAGATATCTCCGTTTTTTAACGTGACCTTGCAGGTGCCGCCCTCTATGTGTGTGTATGAATGGATACAGGATATTGCAGCGATATAAGATCGATGAATTCTGAAAAAACCAGATGGTAATATCTGTTCCAAGCGGTCCATGGTTTTATTCAACAGCTCTACATTTCCTCCTTTGAGATGGGCTTCCACATAAACATCAGCAGCCTTAAAATAGAGAACATCATCCAGAGGAAATACACTATATGAATGGCCCTTTTTCGTCGTGAGATATTTCGTCTTTAATTCATGCTCTTGAACACGATTAAAATAACGATCCAAAGCAGAACGTAAATCATCCTCTTCAAATGGTTTTGGAACAAAGTCAAGAACACCATACTTGAACGCTTCAACGGCCTGATCCGTGTGTGCCGATATGATAATCGTATGGAGTGAACCGGACACGGCGGACTGCAAGAGTTCATAACCGTTCTTACCCTTCAGATTGAGGTCCAGAAGGCATAGATCGATGGATTTTTTTTCGATCAATGCAGATGCATCCTTTAAGCAGTAATGCACATCCATCGATGTTATCTTATCCCCGAGGATGTTTTGGCAGCACCGCTCGATGTACCTGGCAACGGGTGGTTCATCTTCGACGATTAGGATTTTCATGACGTCCTTCATGTATTGATGGTAATAGTCACTTCCCAATGGCCCTCGTTGAATCCGTACTCCATTTCCCAATGGGAAGCATAACATTCCTCCAGCCGTGCCCGCACGTATTTCAACCCTATTCCCTCCTCAATCTGGGTATTGGATTGATGAGAAAATGGATGCAGCAGCGAGCCGTCGTTTCGCAATCGATACTGTATGTGATCCCGACCTCTCGCACATTCGAACCAGAAACGACCGCTCTCCTTTGCTCTGTAGGCATGGGTTAAACCATTTTCCACGAGGGTATGAAAAATCATCGGAGGTACCGTCTCATCGTTACAGGTTCCCTCTACATGAAATTCGTATTTCGCATCCATGCGATATCCCATCAGCTCAAGATGTATCCGACACAGATCTAATTCTTCATGTAGTTGTATCTGTTTCTGGGACGAAATGCGATTAATCATCCGAAATTCATCTGCCAACGCCTTGATCAGTTTTACCGCTTTTTTGGGGTCTTCACCGATCAGAGAGATGATGGATAACAACGTATTCATCATAAAATGGGGCTGGATCGTCTTCTTGAGCAGCTCTGTTTCCAGACGGTGGGACCTGAGATTTGCGGCCTCGTGGAGCCGGCCATGTTCCCTTATCCGCCTGCTGATGGAAAGGGTGATGCAGAAAATGAACGGGATGACGTAATACTCTCCCGGTATTGTGGCGATTTCAACCTTCAGGAATGAATGCAGAAAATCGAGAAAAATGGGAATTGTCACGAACAGAATACCGATGAAAGCGATGATACTTCCTGGTTTTTTACGTTTCACGGCATGAAGGAGTAAGCCTACGCCATAAGAAATCATGATCCCCGAATACCCTTTTGTTCTTGCATACGGTACCAGGTTAAGGCTGCCCAGGAGAACGGCAAGGGCGATAAATATTCCAATATGATAAACTTTGTGCGGATGATCGAAATTGTACACTAAAAACAGGTTCATCAGAATGGGGGTCAATAAAAAATTCACATAACGCGATCC
>CAZTKR010000202.1:0-7094 GCA_964614115.1 uncultured bacterium
ACAGTCCTCATTCTATCAGGAATATTGGGATGGACTGAAAGAAGGAGGTCCTAATATGTCATCCAGAATGTTTGGATGCAAGATCACCATACTCCAAAGGAACATCAACAAGGATTTAATCGAAGCCTACCTCGATGAAACCGCACGGGACATGCAGCCATGTGAATGCTTCCAAGACGGCCAGGAATTCATCATCCAGAAAGAGGAAGATTTCGCATCCGTACCCCAGGGCTTCTGCGCCTGGGCATGGGCGGACATACGCAAGGAAATCATTCACATCGCGACAGGAGGCCATTCACCCGGATACAAGAATACGGGTATGAGCATAGCCGGATGTACGGACTGGTTCCGGCCGGTCATTTTCAAGATCGAGCGAATAGATACGTATTAGTCGTCAGCCTCCAGATTGATGATGTGATTCCGTATCATGGATTTTGAGGCGATGACTTTTAATCATCAGGAAGAGATATATCCCCGGGAAGGAATATGCTATGTCGAAAAAAACCACACCACAAAAGCAGAGACAGAACAACGTCGATTCCTACATCCAGAAATTATACGACACCAATCCACTGAGAGAGCCAGTCATCCGATGGGCCATCGAAACACTCCGGCTCCCGACGGGAAGTCGCGGTTTGGATGTCGGATGCGGTATCGGTTATCAAGCACGCATGCTGGCCGAGGCCGTCGGGCCAGCGGGCCATGTCACCGGATTGGATAAAACACCCGACTTTATAGCCTATGCACGGGAAGCGGCCGCAAATGCGGGCCTGGCGGAACGTCTGTCCTTCCGGGAAGGGGATATGCATCATCTTCCCTTTGACGATCATATGCTTGACTGGATTTGGAGTTCGGATTGTGCGGGATACGGGACAAAACAGCCTGTCCGTCTGGTTCAAGAGTTGACCCGTGTCGTCAGACCGGGTGGCATCATCGCGTTGCTCATTTACACGTCCCAGCAACTTCTCCCCGGATATCCCCTGCTCGAGGCCCGTCTGAATGCCACCACCGCGGGGATTGCGCCGTTTACGATGGACATGAAACCCGAAGAACATTGGTTGCGGGCCCTGGGATGGTTCCGAGACGCGGGCATGGAACAAACGGCTTGCGAGACGATGGTGAGAGGCGTCCATGCACCCCTGAGTGACAAACTCCGAATCGCGTTAACCTCCTTTCTGGACATGCGCTGGGAGTCGGCCGAACCCGACGTAGATGCTGCGGTCTGGAAAGAATACCAGCGTCTCTGCCGTCCCGAGTCCCCGGATTTTATCTTAAACCTTCCCGATTATTACGCGTTTTTCACCTATTCGTTGTTTTACGGGAAAGTCAGCGGATGATCCATCCATGGGTCTCAGAGATAATCCAGCGACATTAGTATGTCTGCTATAGCCTTTATCTCAGATTTTATAATCAATAGACTTTTTCAACCATCAGATGGCTCTCCCCGTCACGCAAGGAGGATATCAAGTCGGTTCATTCAGGAACGAACAATTTCGAGTGTCACATCCCTCATCATGATGCGCAGACGGCATAATACTACAAAGAAAGCCCCAGATCGCAGAATCATGATCTGAGGCTCTTATTCTATTGCTAAATACGGATACTCATCGAGACGATGAGTCTCGGCTGACTGAAAAATTAAACTTTACTAGAAATAATTATTATACTTCGACCACAAATCATCCCCTAATTGCCAGTAGGCCTCCACGGCCTCGTTGGCAACCTTGTGACTGTATTCGGTCAAGAACTTTCTGGCCTTCTTAGGATTTTTCTTGTAAAGAGCCACTGCTTTCGTTTCCACCGAATCCTGTTGAGCAAACAACCTCTCTTCCATGGGCTGCCACACGGCTGCGATGTCTTCCACCATCACCTGCCACCGGAACATGGCCAGCTTGCTGACACGACGGAACGCCCACCACGCACAGTCGCGACGGAACTTTTCGCGTCCATCGATCAAGTACGACTCGGGCATCTGCTCGATTCCGCAGTAGAAGGGTGTGTGGGGTGTCGTGGTCGGGTTGTCGTATCCCAGCCAAACGACGCCGCCGATGGGATCGGGCAGCCAGTTTCTGGACTGTGTTATCTGGACGTATGTCGCTCTGCTGCAGGCGATCGTGCGTTCCCGCTGGACACGGAGCAGCGTCATTAGCTCCCTTGACATAAAGGCTGTGGCTATGGGACTTTTAACAGCCTTTCCCTCTTTATCGATCTCAACCAGATCCTTGGTCATGTCATAAGGGGTATCTTGATATGTATCCCGGAAAATATTCCGGACATCCTGTACCGAAAGTTTTTTCTCGGGCTTGACGAAGAAGGGAAAATTCTCACTGTTGGGATCGAGGTTGAGCGAAGGAGCCGCTCTACTGAGCACGCGCCATTCACGCCGGCGGGAGCCCATGCTTTTTCTGGAGGCATAGGCGTAGCAGAATTCGAATGGCTCACCGCTCTCGGAATCCCACCAGCCCATCTCTTCGGCCAGCGAAAAGACGTTATCCGAGGCCATGTAATTCTCAGGATCGTTCAGGTCGATCTGTCGAATGCGGGAGGCATTGGCTGACACGCCGACGCAATCATCGGGTATACGAACGGCCGCCCATACAGCGCCCAGATTCCCTTGCCCGGGACCTAAAATTTCGAAATGCCACGTCTCGTTGGGATCTGCAAACGTGAAGCATTCACCCCAATCGTTGTATCCGTACTCTTTCGTCAACGCGTCGATCATTCGGATGGCTTCTCGGGCGGTCTTGTTCCGTTCCAATGCCAGACGATAAAGTTCGGGGCAATCGAGCAATCCCTCGTCACTCTTCAGCTCCCGTTTTCCACCGAACGTGGTCTCCCCTATGGCCAGTTGATGCTCGTTTATCACAGCATACGCCGTGTTGATATAGGCATACGTTTCCGGCACCTGGGGGATTTCTCCCATTTCAAACCGGTCCGGATCGTCCGGCCCTTTGGTTATTTTCGATTCCATGTAAATCTTACACATCGCTCCCGGCTTGTGCTTTTGACGGGGAACCACGTTGATCCACGTCCTGTCCGATCTGCTGTCGCACGAATGGGAGGTCATCGTCGAACCGTCCACGGAAGCCCCTTTTCCGACGATAACACTCGTGCATCCCTCGTATTCAACGGCTTGTGTATCATCCACTGGAGAGACATACCGGGCAGATAACACGAACAGGCTGAGCAGAACGAGGCAGGACAGGAGGTAACGCTTGCGCGTAAACAGTATCCTCATCATGAATGCTTCCTCCTCACGAATCACAGAAAGGCGAAGGATCCCTTTTTAAAGTTATCGCTGCCGATAATGGAGAGATCCCCCGCTTTCCTGTATGTTTTATCATAGTATCACACAAGGAATACGAGTATCAGAATCCCCTGGCAAACATCGTCCAGAACATATCGCCCATCTCCCACCATTTATTCATGGCGGCCCGGGCAAAATCACCGGTGTACCGTGTGAGGTATTCCCTGGCTTTTTTGTGTTCGGGATCGTCTTTATCTTCCAATAACGCCAATGCCTTTTTTTCTACATTGGGCAGCTCATCGAATGCCTTATTCTCAAAATCCATCACGGCATTCTCGATGTGTTCCCGGCCCTGTCCCCAATTGACTGTGGCCAAACGGTTCGCCCTTCGGAACGACCAGATGGCAGCATCGGTCCGGAATCGGTGCTGTCCGCCAATCTCGAAACTCTGCGGAAGCTCCAGAACACCGGCGAAGATGGGTATGCGCGGGCTTTGTCCGGGATTGTCGAACGAGAACCAAGCCACGCCGCCGATTTCAGCGGGCAGCCAGTCGCGGCATTGAATGATCTGGGAATAGGAGCACGCGGCAATGGCGATTGTACGCTTGCGTTCAACCGTTCCCGGCTTTAGCGTGTTGATCAGATTCATCATATCTCGACTGATCCAACCGTGGGCCAGGGGGCTTTTAACGATCTTTATTTCTTCATCCGGGTCTGCCGGTTCCCACCAGCGGCGTTTCAGCTCCGGTACCATCAGATTCTGCGTCATATCATATTCCGTACCTTCGTAGGTTTCCCGGTAGTACCGCATCACGTCCCGGACCGAGACCTTCTTGTCGGGCTTGACGGAGAAGGGTAGCTCTTCCATATCCCATGATAGATTCAAGGATGGTGCCATCGTGCTGAGGATATAAAACTCCCTGTCGCTGAATGGACGCCGGCCGCTGTAGGCCTTCCAGAATTTGAACGTCTCGCCACTGCTGGGATCCCACCAACCCATTTCTTCGGCCACAGAAAACACATTCTCCGACGCCATATAATGGTCGGGATCGTCGAGGTCGAGTTCTCCGATACGGGGGATATTGGCCGATACACCCACATGCTCATCGGGAATACGCTGGGCGGCCCAAACGGCGCCGATTTCCATCGGACCGGGCCCAAAGATCTCGAAATGCCACACTTCCTTAGAATCCGCGATGGTAATGCATTCACCATAATCTCCGTATCCGTACTCCTTCACCAACTCGCCGATGAGGCGGATGGCATCCCGGGCCTTGGTGCATCTCTCCAGGATAATGGCCTGTAAGTTTTCGATGAGAAACAGCCCGTCGTCGTTAACGAGTTCTCTCCGGCCGCCGATGGTCGTCTCACCGATGGCCAGCTGTTTCTCGTTCATGCAGGGATACGCCACGTTCATGTAGGCATAGGTCTCTTCGGCCTGAGGAATTTCGCCTTTAAGGATCAGTCCCCGCAAATCCCATGATGTTTCGGTGTGAAGCCTTCCCCAGTAAATTTTTCTCATGGCTCCTTTGTTGTGTGTCTGGTGGGGCACGATGTTCAACCAGGTTCGATAATTGCCGTCGCAGGAATGACAGGTAATCACAGAGCCGTCTACAGAAGCCTTTCGGGCGACTTGAATACTCGTACAGCCGACAACATCCGGGTTAAAATTTTCCCACGGCTGAGGTATCTGGGCCCATAGCGGTAACACGCACAGGAGAAGAAAGAGAATGAACCAGAGATGCTTCCTTTCCCCGATTTTTCTGAATGCCAAACTCTTCATACGCCTACTCCTTTCTCTGCATGATCTGACGGTTTAAAATTAAGATTATTTGGTCGATGGTTACTGATCCTGTATCGAAGACGCCTGATCTAAAAAATGAGAAGGCTCGCCGTTGATGAAATGATCGAACCAGTCCAGGATCATTTTATAGTAGAGTTTTCGATGTACCGGTTCTCGAACGCCGTGCCCTTCGTCAGGAAACCACGCATAGACACTGGGCACACCCTGCTTCTGTAAGGCTGTGAACAGCTGTTCACCCTGCTCGGTGCGAACACGAAAATCATACTGACCGTGAACGACCAGGGTAGGCGTCTCGAAATTTTCGGCATACCATATGGGCGATTGTTTCAGGTACACCTCTTTGTTCGTCCAAGGCATGCCCTTGAATTCACACTCGGGGAAGAATTGTTCATCGGTGGTACTGTAGAAGCTGGTCAGATTGGAGAGGCCTGCGACGGAAACGGCCGCCGCAAACCGCTGGGTGTGGCCGATGATCCAGTTGGTCATATACCCCCCAAAACTGCCGCCGATGACCCCCATCCGGTTCTCATCGACGTAACCTTTCTGGATTACAACATCCACACCGGCCATGATGTCCTCGTAACAACGTCCACCCCAGTCCTCCCAGATGTCTCGGCTGAATTTCTCACCGTATCCCAGCGAGGCCCTGGGATTGGTATACAGGACAACATATCCTTGAGCGGTATACATCTGGTAGGAGAAGTTGTAGCCGATGGTATACATCCCATGGGGGCCGCCGTGAATCGAGAGAATCAGCGGATATTTCTCGCCGGGTTGGAAGTCCACGGGTTTGATGATCCAGCCCTGAACCCTGGAACCGTCCGGGCTTTCATACCATATTTCCTCGACGGGTTGAACGTAAAAATCGTCCATGATACCGTCATTCACGGACGTGAGCTTTTCGAAATCCCTCTTGAACGCATAGAGCTCGTCCTGGTGCGTGTCGTCCCCTTTGAGTACCACGAACCTCTTGCCGTTGGGGGCAATGTCCATATCGGAGATGATGAAGCGTCCGACCATCACATCCTTGAACGGACCGCCTTTCGTCGGAACCGACCTCACGTTGTACACGCCTTCGGAACCGTATCGAAAATAAATACGCTTTCCGTCAGGTGACCACAAAAAAGACCGCACGCTGCGATCTAGGTCTGTGGTCAGGGGTTTTGCATCGGAACCGTCCCTGTTTGCGACGACGACCTTGTAATTTTCACTCTCGTAATTGTACGTGAAGATGGAACGGTAAGCAATCATCTTCCCGTCGGGGCCGAAGGCCGGGCTGTGGTCGGGACCTCGATTCGTCGTGATCTGCTTGACGCTTCCGTCGTCAACCGAGACCGTGAATATGTTCGTGTCGATGGTGTTCCACCATTCAGCATCTCTGTTGGAGACGTAGGCGATTTCCCGGCCGTCCGGTGACCACGCCATGGAATGGTCGCCCTCGTCGGCGCATTCGCCGTCCGTAAGCCGCTTAGCCTCACCGCTGCCGTCGGTTGCAATGACGAAGATGCGCTGCCGTTCTCCATCGTCCCAGTTGCGTACGTGGTAGTAACGAAGATGTGTGATGTAACGGACATCTCCCAATTCGTACTGAAAATCATCGCTGTACATCTGGCCGAGGGTTGAGTAGAAAGCGATCCATTGACCGTCAGGACTCCATTGAGGGTTCCGAGCACCCGTCTCCAGATCGGTCAGCCGTCTGGCTTCCCCCCCATCGATATCGATGATGTAAATCTGACTTTTGTCGTCTTCCCGGGCGGCACTGAAGGCAATCCGGCGGCTGTCGGGGCTCCATGTTATGCCACTTTCGACACCGGGATGGGTTGTCAACTGGCGCTGATCCGTGCCGTCGATGTTCATGATGTATATATCGCTGACTGTCTTTATGTCCACGGGGCATGTGTATCGTATCGTAAACGCCACTTTTTTACCGTCGGGAGATATGACCGGACTGCCCACGGTCTTAAATGCATGCATGTCGTCTACCGTGATTTTACGCTTCTCTCCGGGAAATCCATGATCGAAGAAACAAAGGAATGCGACGCA
>CAZTKR010000203.1:0-7058 GCA_964614115.1 uncultured bacterium
CCCTGTTATGCGTCGTGTGCATTTGGGGTGTGAGTAGAGCCCAGATCAACGAGGGAGCGGGTGAGCAGGGAAAGTCGAGCGCTCTGCCTCAAGCCATGAATTTCTCCGGGATTCTCAATCAACAAAAGATGACCCGTGAGGAGTTCGAGCTCTTGAGGAAGCAGCGGGAATCGAAATTGATGGAGAGGCTGGCTCAGGCCGAAGCGCTGGAGGCATCCATCGATCCCCAAACGTACATCATCGGTCCCGGCGATATTTTCTCGTTCAACATTTGGGGTGCCCTGGAAACGCAAATACATCTCGCCGTTTCGCCCGAAGGAAAACTCCTGATTCCATCCGTGGGAGAAACGGCGGTGAGCGGAAAATCCCTGGCCGATGTTCAGGATCTCGTGGTGGAAAAGGCTTCGAGATTTTACGAGAACAGCACCGTCACGCTCACACTGGAGGCCTTGCGGTTTTTCCGGATTCACGTGGTGGGAGAGGTTCGTTATCCGGGTACGTATGTAGCCCAGGCCGTCGACCGCATATCAGAGATGGTTACCGAGGCCGGTGGCGTAACCGGATGGGCCTTCAGAAGAAGGATCGAACTCAGGCATCCCGATGGGATGGTCGATTTTTTTGATCTTGATGCCTTCGAATTGGAGGGAAACCTCGAAGAAGACCTGTTTGTGAGCGGAGGGGATGTTATCTATGTTCCGCCCATCGAGGTCGGAGAGACATTGGTTCGAGTCAGGGCCGGTCTCGAGAGTTCGGGGACGTTTCAGATATTCGAAGGAGAACGGCTTTTACCGTTTCTCCAGAGAATCCGGGCTCTGAATCGCAACGATGATTTGTCTAAGATTGTCGTTGTCCGTCGAATGAAGAATCCGGATTCGGGGTCGGTGGAAGAACAATACCTGATGCCTTTCAAGGACGGGGACGGTTTTGATTTCCAGTTTCAGTTGCTGGCGAACGATGAAGTTATGCTCCCCTCGGATTACGTTTACGTCAAGGGGTCTGTACAGAGTCCGGGTGCTTATCCGTATGTGATGAATCTGACGGCCAGAGATTATGCCGGCATGGCTGGGGGAGATTTCCGTTCAGGCTCTATTAAAAACGTTCGGGTCTATCATGCTCATTCGGGTAAAACAGAGAAGGGACCGGATGTCCGGGTGGAAGCAGGGGATGTGGTACATCTGCATCCCTCCTGGAGTCAACGTCTTGAGCCTTATCTGCGCATTCTTCCGGTCATCACGTCATTGATTCTGTCGGCCAAGGCGGCGGGATTTTTCGGTGATTGATCTTTAAATGTGACATTTGCTGTATAGGAAAAAAGCGATGGAAAAGTCAAACACCGATGTGATGTACTATTTACGCATTCTCGTAAAACGGTGGAAATTAATCGTCATTGTTTTTGTGATTGTGTGTTTTATAACAGCTGGTCTGAGTCTTGTGCTGCCTGAATGGTACCGGGCCTACACTACGATTCTACCTCCCCTGGAGGAAGCGGATCTTGGAAATTTCACGTCTCTGCTCAGTGATTTACCCTTGAGGGCATTGGGATTGACCAGCGCTGCCGATCAAACGACCGTTTTTTTAGCCACACTGAAGAGCAGAACCATCATGGAGGCGGCCGCTACGGAGTTCGACTTGATGGATCGCTACGACACCGACAATATGGAGGAAACGGTAAAGGAATTAAGGAATCATATGGGTGCCAATCTGGACGATGAAGGAACCATCTCATTGTTTGCCGAGGCTGGAACGCCCTGGTTTTCGTTCTTACGGAAAGAGAAAAAGGATGAAGCCCGGGAATTGGCCAGAGACCTGGCTAATTTCTTCATAGCCGATCTGGACAGGGTGAACAGACAGTTGCGATCGGCGAGGGCGAGGAATACACGGATATTCATCGAGGGACGTTACCATCAGAACATCGCAGACTTGCACAAAGCAGAGGATGCATTCAAAGAATTTCAGGAGAAACACGGTGCCATCGCCCTCCGCGAGCAGACAACAGCCACCATATCGGCAGCATCGGACATGAAGGCCCGGATTATTGCCAAAGAAATCGAGATTGGCATTCTTAAAAAGACAGTCGGCACGTCCCATTCCGAATACAGAAGGGCCTATAACGAGTTGTACGAACTCCAAAAAAAATACGACGAGTTTAAATCGAGCCCGTCACAATCAGAATTCATCTACGACGATGAGGAGCCTTCCAAGGATTTATTCTTACCACTGAATGAAGTACCGGATTTGGGATTGCAGTACGCACGCCTGTACAGAGAAGTGATGTTGCAAGAGAAAATCATGGAATTTCTGCTACCCCAGTATGAACAGGCCAAGATACAGGAGGTCAAGGATACACCTTCTCTGCAAGTTCTGGATGAAGCGGTGAAACCCTTTCGAAAATACCGACCCAAAAGGGCGATGATAGTACTCTTCTTCGGCTTTTTAAGCCTGATACTATGTTCGATGTACGTCCTTTTCAAACCTGCAATTTTGAACTTTTATCAAGAAATCAGAACATAACGGCTGATGAACGACAATCAATTCACTCCGGCAGCCATATTAGCAAAGAATACCATGTTCAATCTTTTGGGTATGCTGCTGCCCATTCTTGTCGGGATTGTATCGATTCCGTTTGCCGTCAGAGGACTCGGTACGGAGGGTTTTGGTATATTGTCGGTGATCTGGGTTCTACTGGCGTATCTCACCCTTCTGGATTTTGGACTCTCCAGAGCGACCACAAAATTCACAGCAGAAAGCATAAAAAAAAATCGTGCACAGAGCATCCCAGCCATCATGTGGACGGCGCTGATCATCAGCTTCGGATTGGGGTGCCTGGGTGCGGTCATTTTGTTCTTATGTACACCCCAGCTGGTTGTTTCGATCCTTCGTATTCCACCGGAACGCATAAGTCATACGATTCAAGCCTTGAACATCCTGGCCATCACATTGCCTTTTTTATTGATTTCCATCAGTCTAAAAGGGATGCTGGGTGCTGCCCAGCGTTTTGATTTGGTCAACGGTGTGCACATCCCAATTAGTGTTCTGAATTTTATTTTTCCCGCACTTTCTCTTCCCTTTGGTCTTGGACTTCCGATGATCGTTTTACTCATCGCTGTGTCCCGCATCCTGGCAACGTTCGTGTATTTTTTCCTATGTGCAAGATTGTACGCTGTTTTCAGAGAGAGCATCCGCATCGATTTCGACATTTTAAAAAAACTGTTAACGTACGGCGGGTGGATAACTGTCACGGGTGTCGTCAGTCCCATCCTGGTCTATATCGACCGTTTTTTTATTGGGTCGATGCAGTCGATGGAGACCCTGACGTTCTACGCAGCCCCCTTGGAAGCGTTGACCCGTTTACGGATTTTGCCTATGGCTATTATGGTCACCCTTTTTCCCGAATTCAGCGTGGGCATGGATCAACACGCTCGCGAGAGAGTGGGTATGCTCTTCGGCAAATCCATGAAGACAATCTTGCTGGTGATGGGCATGCTCTCACTCATTCTGTTCGCTTTCGCACGCGACATATTGCATCTCTGGCTGGGTGCCTCGTTTGCCGAAAGAAGCACTGTGATCTTTCAAATCATCTCCATAAGTGTTTTAATCAATTTTATGGCCCTCATCCCGTTTACCTTCTTGCAGGGCATTGGCAGGCCCGATCTGCCGGCAAAATTTCATATCGTGGAATTGTTGCTCTATATATTTGTACTATGGTATCTCACGAAAACCTACGGTATCCATGGGGCTGCCGTGGCATGGTGCGCCCGGGTCACACTGGATTGTTTTCTGCTGTACAGATGGTCATCCACATTTTTACCGGGATTCCGCCGGATGCTTCGAGACAACCACGTCTGGCACGTTCTGGCCGTACTGGCATTATTCGGGTTTCTCATCATCTCTGTCCATTACATTTTTGTCGATCTATTCGTACGAATTACCTGCCTGATGGTAATCCTGACACTCTTTCTGATCGGTATCTGGTATCTGATACTCGACGATTCCGAGAGAGAACTGGCGCGTGGTTTTTATAAAAATATTTGGATGAAGCATTCCATAACGATATGACGGACGGAGACGATGATCGTTCCGAAACTGGGCATTATCATCCTCAACTGGAATGGTTGGAAAGATACGTGCGAATGCCTTGCATCGCTGTTGACGAGCACGTTCCAGGATTTTCAGGTGATTCTCATCGAGAACGGTTCCACGGATGATTCGGTTGAGAAGATTACCTCGTGGGCCAGGGGCGAGATGAGCATTTCCGTCGGGCCCTTGGAACAAAAACCGAGTCCATCGGCGATAACATTTCAAACGTGTTCATTGGAAGAGATCGAGAATTCGTCGGCACGGTTCGATGCAGACAATCCATTCAAAATGCTGATGATCCGCAGTCCGGAGAATTTAGGTTTTGCCCGTGGGTGCAATGTGGGTCTCCGCTATGCACTGCAGTCGGGGTTCGAGTATGTATGCCTCCTGAACAACGACACGACGGTAGAGCCGGACGCTCTGGCTTGTTTGTATGATTTTATGGAAAGACAGTCCAAGGTGGACGTCATCACACCCATTATTTACTACTATCACCGTCCAGATACGGTCTGGAATTTTGGCGGACGGCTGACGTTTACCGGAAGAAGGAGATACTTTTTAGGGAACCGGAAGATGGTGAACCGTCACATCGAACCCGTGCGGAATGTTACTTTCCTGACAGGTTGTGCTCTGTTTGCCCGGAGTCGGGTGTTTGGTACCTACGGATTGCTCTCCGAGTCCTTCTTTTTCGGGGAAGAAGACTATGAGTTCAGCCTTCGTATGAAGGAGAACCGTGTCCACATGGCAGCCTTATCCTGCGCGAGAGTGTATCATAAAGTCAATGCCTCCAATGACCGGACGGACCCATCGGGCCGGTTATCCCATGCGTTCGTGGGGTATCTCAACCGGTTCATAGACAGGAAAAAGCACAGCCGCCGGTGGGCTTGGCAGATGTGGCGGTTTCTCTGCCTGGCATACATTCTCCCCCTGGTGGCGGTCCGGCACGGTCTTTCGTTCCGTCGATTGTATCGTTTCGGTCGGAATCTCTGGGCCTATTCCAGTGATCTGGACGGAGTGAGCCAGCAGGATTATTTTCATATCAAGGAGTTGTTTCGTACCGGATGCATGGCTTAGAAGAAATATTCGGCACCTTGCTGCTTGTCGTCTTCTGTTTTCTGGTCAGTTTTTATGAGAAGTCACGATACGGCACCTTCGTTTCACCATTTGGGACACTGGCGTGGCCGTATGCCGCCGTCATCGCCCTGGTCAACTTCACCGGCGGTACCATCGGTTTTTATTCGGTGAGTCTGCAGAGCTCCGCATTCGTTATCGTGGGTCTTGCCTTTTTTCGTGTCGGCGGCGGCTGTGCTGCGTTGATTCCGCTGAAGGACAGGCATAAGGATGAGAACGTATCTGACGGACACAAGGCTTTGGAGGCCGTATTCGATTTCTACCGTCCTTTGTTTGTTTTCCTGGCCTGTGTCTCCATCGCTGCCGGAGTCATTCATTTTCATCGTGCCATCAGTGAATTGGGTTGGACGGGCATTGCAGGCATACGGTTCGAAGAGGCGTACGGCAAAGGCGTCCTGGCCCACATCATGTTATTGAGCCGGCCCGCGTTCTTCTTTCTTTTCGCCGATTATCTCCTGACAAAACGTAAAACCCACCTTGTCTTTCTGTGGATCATATTCATCCAGGTTCTGGTACTCCAGATCAAGTATCATATCGCGGTGCTCTTGCTGGGAAGTATGTATCTGGGTTTTATTCTCGGTCTCCTGAAGCTGAATTTTAAAAAAATAATCGTCTACGCCTGCCTCGTGTATCTTCTGTTCAATCTGACGTATGTGGTGGGCTTCAGCAGAATCGGTTTGGAGTATTCATATTCGCCCAAGGTTCAGTTTTTTCTGCTCAATCATTTTTTTACCTACCTATATGGTGGGGCCATCGGATTCAGCGAGGTTCTGAGAGATGCCGGTGTTCCTGTTTACAGCTTTAAAGAAGTCTTTGCGGTTCCGTTGAATCTATACCGATTTGCCGTGGGCCGTTCGGATTTGGTCAATGTGATCATTCACCATTGGATTCCTGTATCCCGGAATTATCAGTATTTTCACAGTACGAATGTATTCGGACTCTTTGGAGTACTCTATTATTTTGTCGGTACGTATGCGACGTTCATCATCTCATTCTTCCTCGGTCTGGTTACTTATTTTTTCAGACGTCTTCACCTCCGGATGAATGCTTATTTAGGCATTCATCTGGCGTATGCCTATCTATTGGGATTCATGACGATTTCATTCTTTAATTTTTTCTTCTGTATCATCGATGTCTATGAGGTCCTTTTTTATCTGTTGGCCATTCCGCTTCTTTACCGTTTTTTACGCAGGGGCGTCGGCTATTTAAGGAGATGTAGTTCGGTACCCATCGGCGCATAGCGATGGTCGACAGTGACGTGGGTGGCGATGAGAATATGTCATATCATTACAGGTCTTGAGATGGGTGGGGCAGAAAGACTCGTCCTGGATATTGCTGGCAAGACCGCAGCAATGGGTCACCCGTGCACCATCTGCGTTCTGTGGGGAGACGCCGGTTTGTTGGAGGATCGGCCCGCGGAAAACATCGAGGTCATACGCCTCCGCAGAAAAATCAAATGGAATCCGTTCCTCGTGTGGACGTTGTACCGGGTGCTGAAACAAATGATGCCCGATATCGTTCATACGCATTTGATTCATGCTACGCTTTTGGGACGTCTCGCCGCAAGATGGGCGGGCGTTCCGGTCATCGTCACCACAGAGCACAACACGTCCAATTGGCAGGTAAAGTATGGATTTTTACATTGGATCTATCGCTGGACGGCCAGGTGGAACACGAAGATATTTGCCGTCTCCGACGCGGTGATGGAACGCATGGTACGTATCGGCCGGATTGTTGAAGAATCCATCCAGGTTCTGTATAACGGCATTGATGTCCGTGCGTTTGACAAGAATCGAAATCGCATGGACAAAAGATTGAAAACGGCGATGAGCCCCGTCATCGGTACGGTG
>CAZTKR010000204.1:0-7046 GCA_964614115.1 uncultured bacterium
TCTTTTGCGAACCTTTTGATGATAACATGCGTCTTAATGGACAGAAAATGGGAGCCTGAGTTTGATCGAAGAACGCGAGCTTATTGAGCGTGCTCAGAATGGTGAGACGGGGGCATTCAGAGAACTGGTGGAAAGAAATAAGAAGAACGTCTATTACCTTGCCCTGGATTTAACGGGTAATCATCATGACGCGGAAGACCTGTCGCAGGAGGTGTTTATCAAGGCGTATCATAACATCAAGGAATTCAGGAGCGATGCAAAGTTGAGCTCATGGCTGTACCGGATCACCGTGAATACGAATATCAACCAGTACCGGAAAAAATCGTTCAGGGCCCGGAAGTTTCAGGAGAGCATCGATGAATTGAAGCCTTCTCAAGAGTTGTCCACGGGCAGGGATGAACCGAAAAGTCCTGAACAGAGTGCTGAAGCCGGATTGATCCAGCAGCATATCACGTGCGCCCTCCGACGGCTGACTCCTAAAGAACGGTCCATGTTTGTCCTGCGTCATTACAACGATCTTCCCTTGAAGGAGATCGCAGAGATTCATGGTGTGAAAGAAGGAACGGTGAAGAGCATGCTTTTCCGCACGATTCAGAAGCTCCAGAAGGAATTGTCCTTTTATAGAGAAGATTTTGGATGGGGGAGTACCCATGCCTGATTGTAAGCACTGCCAATCGCTTTTCATCGAGGCGTTGTACGATGAATTGAGTTCTGAACAGAAGGAACGTTTTAACGCTCATCTGGCTACCTGTCCTGCGTGTGCATCGGCATTTGAGGAGTTGGGAGCCACGCTGGGCGTGATGAGCCGCCGGGAACGTCCAGAGCCCGAGGACGTGTTCTGGACCGGATACTGGGATCGCCTGGCAGAACATCTGGACGCACCAGAAAAGACCGAGGACAAAACGGTTCCGTGGTGGCGACGTGCCGTCCGACCCGTCGAATTTCATCCTTACTGGGCTATCGGAACGGCTGCAGCCATGCTCCTCATCGGTATATTCATCGGAAAATGGGTGTTCGGCCCTGAGGCGATCCAGCAAAGGCAGCAGATGCCTGTGGCTGATTCGTCCCCGCGAACAGCGGAGATGGTGGCACTGGAGAACCGGGCGGATCGCTATATACAACGTTCAAAAGTGATTTTATTGGGATTGATCAACTTCGACCCGGAGACTGAAGACCCGTATACACTCAACCTGCCGCAGCAACAGGTGATGTCCCAGGATCTGCTTCAAGAAGCCGATTACTTGAAGAATGCGCTTACCGAATCGGAGGATAGTCAGCTCAAGAAGCTCATCACAGACTTGGAGGTCATCCTGCTTCAGATCGCCAATCTGGAATCCGAGCGCGACCTGTCTGCTGTGGAAATGGTGAAGAGCGGTGTCGATCGTCGTGGGATTCTGCTCAAAATTAACCTTGAGGAAATGCAGAGGGCTGATCAAAGGTCTGAGCAGCCGTCGAACGATAAAAATCCCAATATATAGGCTATACTCCATGCTGAGATTATAGTGTCAACATAAAAATAATAAAATATGAATCAAACGAGAGTGATCAAATGAAGAATGTATGCCTGCAATCCAAGCTGAAAAAAGTCTTCAGCACTGTATTTATCCTCATTCTGACACTTCCAGTCCTTTCAGAAAATACCATCCATAAGCTGACGATCCAAGAATACATCGGTCGGGCAACCATCGGCAGTCCCAGTATCTCGCCAGACGGCACGTCCATCGCCTTTGTCCAGGGGGAAAAAGAATCGTGGGATGGGTCGCGAACGTATCATATCTGGTTGATTTCTGCCGATGGATCCCAGAAACGAAAACTGACGACGTCTGACGAATCGGATTGGGGACCGAGGTGGTCGCCTGACGGTTCGAAGATTGCGTTCTTCTCTATGCGCTCTGGAAAACGCCAAGTCCATTCGATCCCCATCGACGGGGGGGAAGCCTCGCAGATTACGGATGAGGAATCAGGCGTGCGTCTTTTCCGCTGGATCGACGATTCGAGGATCGCCTTCGTTGTATCGGAATCCAGGGATTCCAGCCTTGTGGCAGCTGAGGAAAAAGCCGGTGGCGGATATGTCGTCGGGACCGAGTTTAACACATCGGCTCTGTGGGTTCAATCTGTGAACGAGCCCTCGGATAAAACGAAAATCACCGGCGGAGAGTTCTATATCAGTGATATGGCGCCGGCGTCCGACGGTAAACACTTTGTCCTGCTTACGGCCAAGGATTCCGATCTGTACAAACAGATCGTCCACGGACGGATCGTGTTGATGGACGATCAAGGAAACGAGTTATTTCGTTTTGACGAGGCCAAGGCCCTGGGCAACGTCGGTTTTTCACCCGATAATCGGAAGATATCATTCTCCGGGAGTACTGTGGGGTATTCGTCCGGCAATGCCCTGTTTGTCGTGGATATTGCAACTCAAACCGTCAAGAATCTAACCGAATCGTTCGATCCGACGATTCAGTCGATTCGCTGGCTGGATAACCATACGCTGTGCTTTCACTCCCTGCGTAAAGCATACACAGGGTTATATCAAGTCTCTGCTCAGGGCGGAGACATCAAAACGCTGCTGGAGCCCTATTACGTGTTCTTTTCATACTCGGTTCATCCGAAGACCAAACGAATTGCGTTCATCGGAGAGCGGAGTTTTAATCCAACGGCACTTTTTATGTGCTCTTGGAATCGTCAGCCCGAAGAGGTCAGGGAGCTGTTTTGTCCCAACGACTGGATGGCTGAACGGAGCCTGGCAAGCACGCGTGTGATCGAATATCCCAGTTTTGACGGTCAGTACATCGAAGCCGTGCTGACGGTTCCACCGGACTACGATTCGGGAAGAGCGTATCCGCTTCTCGTGCTTCCACACGGAGGACCCGACGGGATGAGTCTCGACGACTTCAGCCTGTTCGGGCAGTTGTTTGCTCAGGAAGACTTATTCGTGCTGGAGCCCAACTTCCGGGGTAGCATCGGGTATGGCAGCGATTTTTATAAAGCCAATCGGGGCAGGATCGGAGACATCGATTACCGGGACATCATGGCCGGTGTGGATTATCTCATCCGAGAGGGTATGGTTGATTCATCCAGGATGGTCGTGGGCGGTTGGAGCTTTGGGGGAACGATGACCAACTGGATTATCGGCCAGACCAACCGGTTTAAAGCGGCCGTGTGCGTGGCCGGAGTCTGCGATTATTTCAGCCGGTACGGCCAGGGCGACATCAACCACAGCGACGTTGCCCGTTGGGAATTCATGGGGGTTCCCGTCTTAAATCCTGAAAATTTTACGCGTTCTTCTCCCATACATTTTCTGCATCGCTGTAAGACACCAACCTTGATCATGCACGGCGAGAACGATGTCCGCGTTCCCGTGGCCCAGGCTTGGGAGTTGTACAGGGCGCTGCACGATGTCGGTGCTGACGTCGAGTTTGTCCTGTACCCGGACGCGGGTCACGGCATTTCGGCTCCCAAACAGTATGCCGATGTGATGATACGGTGGGTGAATTGGTACAATCGTCATTTGAACCGATGACCTCAGTCTTCATAAGGAGGATTAATCATGTTGAAAAAAGTGAATCGTTGCACGGCCTTGATCCTGATGACTTTGTTTGTCACAGGCATAGCAATGAGTTCTGCCCAGGTTCACGTCGAGCTTAAAAAGCATGAGAAGGAACACGATAGATTACAACGAAAAAGTCATGAATTAGAATCCGAGACTCACCGCTTGGAAATCAGGTCTGCAGGACTTTCGGAAGAATTGAGTTCTTTGGAGAGTCTGGAGGCACTGAGCAGTCTCGATGCATTGGAAGGATTAGACGTCCTCGAAACTCTGGATGATGAAAGCGGTATCTTTCATACCTCTCTGATCATTCACACGGACGACGATGATCCCCAGGACGAGAGTGCCAAAGCCTACCAAAAGGCGTACAATTTGATCCTTGACGAAAAATGGGCTGAGGCATTGACGTCCCTGGAATCTTTTCTCAAGGCGTATCCCAGGAGCAGCTATCGGGACGATGCATTGTTCTGGCAGTGCTATGCCAAGGAAAAATCGGGTCAATCGCCGGAGGACTCTTTTGAATGTTACAATAATTTTCTCAAGAGATACTCCGGCAGTAAGTGGGCCGACGATGCCAAGCATAATTTGATACGAATCGGCCAGCAGTTGGCCAAGGCGGGTAAGACTGAATACAAAGCCATAGTCCAGTCGATGGAAAAAAGCAACGATGAAGAGCTTAGCCTGGCGGCTCTGTACGCGCTGGAGAATATCGGCGACGAACGGGCGCTGGAGACAACGATGGAATTGTACGATAAAACCAAGAATGAGAATATCCGGGGCAAGATCGTGTACATTCTGGGAGAGTTTGAATATCCTCAGGTGGTTACCAAACTGTACGATATCGCCTTGAATGATCCCAGCACCGGTGTCCAGAAAAAGGCCGTGTATGCCCTGGAATGCATAGAGACCGAACAGGCCATCACTTCACTGAAAAAGATTATCGAATCAAACACGGACAGTGAAGTACGGAAGGCCGCCTTGTACGCTTTGGGCAATACCGATTTTCCCGGTATTATACCCTTTTTAAGGAACGTCGCCATCAACGAGACGAACACCACACTTGCCAAGGCGGCCACGTATGCCCTGGGAGATATCGACAGTCCAGAAGCCTCTGAAGCCCTCTCCGGCGTCCTTAAAGAGGCAAAATCCACGGAAGCACAAAAAGCGGCCATCCATTCCCTGGCAGATCGTGAAGATGCCACATCGTTAGCCACGCTTCGGACGATTGCCTTGAGCGAGAGCAATCCCCAGCTGGCCAAGACGGCGGTGTATGCCATAGGGGATTACGAGGATGACGCGGCACTCGAAGTTCTCAGGGAAGTGCTCGAGTCGAGCCCGCATATCGAAACGAAGAAAGCAGCCGTTTATGCCATCGGCGATCTGGACAGGAATGTTAAAGCGAAAGAGCTTCTGTATAACGCAGCCATCTCTCATCCCGATGAGACGATTGCCAAGACGGCGGTGTATGCGCTGGAGGATTGGTTGGACGATAAAGAGACGGACGTGCTTTTAGACATCATGAACAAGACGAAATATTCCAGCGTGAAGAAGGCGGCCCTGTATGAAATTGCCGATGAAGGTAAGGCAGCCGTTCAAATCCTCGACAGACTCCTTCAGCAGGAGAAAGATGCCGAGGTGCGTAAATCCGCGGTCTATGTTCTGGAGGATACAGACAGCGATGAGGCTGTACCCATCCTGGTACGGGTGATCAACAACGACTCGGATATGGATGTGCGCAAAGCGGCCATACGGACGCTGGGAGAGATCGGTACACCTGCGGCCAGAGAAGCCTTGATGACCATTCTCACTAAAAGTGAAAAGGAGTAAGCCATGCGGTCCAGAGCACTCATTTTTATATTCGTTCTCGGCGCATTGATCTCCGAGGGTTCCGATATTTCCAATGAATCGGTGTTGCGTCACCCAAATCCTGAGCGGCCTCTTCAAGAGCGCTGGGAGTGGGCGCAGAACGAATCCAAAAGCTATCGAACAGGATATTGGATAGGGTACAGCATCGAAAAACTGATGGGAAAGCATTCGTACACGGGCAGTTTCCATGAAGGCTGGAAGGACAAGCCGTCCCTGTCTGAAATCATCTACGGAATTAAAGTATACGATGAAGAATCTCAGCTTTCCGATGGGGAGATTATTCGGCGATCGGCCCGGCGTGCACTGGACGATCTGGAAGGTCGAGATCAGCCTGAAGAGAAAGTCCTGAAGCAAGTGGCCATTCTCTTTCGATTTCCACGGAGCGGAGGGTTTGACCGGGTACGATTCAACAACATGAGTCTCCATGTGGACCTGGAAGGTCTGCCCGTCGTCTGGCTGGACAAGGCACGGGACAGAGAGAGTGTGGCCCTGCTGACGGATTTGTATCAGGACGCCACAGACGACGAAGCCAAAGAGAAAATCGTCGCTGCCGTGGGTATCCATGCTCCGTCGGATCCCGTGCTCTCTTTCTTGGAAAATGTACTCAACAGCCGTGAACACGACGATATCCGTGAAAAGGCGGCTTTCTGGCTGGGACAGCAGGATAACACGAAAGCCCTGAAAATCCTCGTCCGGGCAGCCGAAGAAGACCGATCCTCGGAAGTTCGGGAACAGGCCGTGTTCGCCATCAGTCAGTTGGATATAAAGGAAGCCACCGATGCCCTGATTACCCTGGCCAATGATGCCGAGGATTACGGGGTTCGAGAAAAAGCCGTTTTCTGGTTGGGTCAGGGGAACGATCCCAGGGCATTGAAAGCGCTATTACATATCGTCAATTCCGATCCATCCAGCAATGTGCGCGAAAAAGCCGTGTTTGCCATCAGCCAGATGAAGAACGAACAAGCAGTGGCTGTCCTTATCGATTTGGCTTACAACGGCAAGTACCAGAACGTGAGGGAAAAGGCTGTGTTCTGGTTGGGTCAGAGGAACGATCCCCAGAGCCTAAAGGCACTTTTAAAGATCGCCAATACGGACCTGTCGATGGATGTCCGCGAACAGGCTGTGTTCGGTATCAGCCAGATGCGTTCCGATGATGCCACGGAGGCGTTGATCGACCTGGCCTACAACGCGGGCAGTTATGAAGTACGGAAGAAATCCATCTTTTGGCTGGGCCAGAAGGCCACGAAAAAGGCGGCCAGTGCTCTGGAGAACGTCGTTTATGACGACGAAGACCTGGACATCCAGAAACAGGCCGTATTCGCCCTTTCCCAACTGCCCAAGGATGATGGCATTCCCAAACTCATCAAGATTTGTAAGACGCATCCCAGTTCAGAGATACGTAAGAAGGCTATTTTCTGGCTGGGTCAGACCGATGATCGCCGTGCCGTGGATGCGTTAGTGGAAATCGTCCGAAAGCAATAATTTTCTTCTTTTATCTATTTTAGACGAGGGCCCGATTCTGGAATATCGCGAATCGGGCTTTTTTATCTCCATCAAATTGTTTGTTGACAATCCCCTTAAAAGTCATTATAATAAAATATACTTACCGTTTCGACATCACTTTTTTTCC
>CAZTKR010000205.1:0-7038 GCA_964614115.1 uncultured bacterium
CCCGAATGTACCATCGATTTAGGCCCGTATACCGGTGAAATCCCGTCCACCATCGATGCGTTATACGAATCTTCTCCGGGCGTTTACTGCCGGAACTATGAAAATGGAAAAGTGTTCGTCAACCCTACATGGGACGATGTCACGCTCGATCTTGACGGAGTGTACTATGCCATCGACACGGACGACCTGTTTCAGGACCCGCAGATCGACATTGGAGAAGACGGACTCTTCCGGGACGATATCCGATACCGAACCGTCTCCGGTACGCAAACCATCGGGGAGAAAGGTGGCCTTATCCTGCTGAATTCCGTCACCGGCGTTTCGCACGAGAAGGACTATGAAACGGAGAGCGAGCCGAATCATTGCTTGACAAACCATCCAAATCCCTTTAACGAGAGTACGCACATTACCATCCATTTATCCGACATCCACAGGGACGCAGAGGTTGCGATTACGATATACGATGCGATTGGAAGAGAAATCAAACGGCTCCGGTTGTCGAGCCCCCACGTCGGACAAAACGGCATAACCTGGGACGGAACCGATTCTGAGCAGTGCCCCGTTGCTTCGGGCCTTTATCTGTATGCGTTAAGGATCGCCCGTGGACAACAAATCGATCAAAAAACGTTCGGTAAAATGATTTTGCTGAAATAGCGGTTTCGCGAATACCGATGGAGGGTGGAACAATAGAAGCGAGGATTTAAGAAAAGGCTTTGATAGTATTACGACGGGGATGTCTCCTTAGCAGAGCCTTTGTCGATCATAACCACGACTTCCTTCTTTTCCAGTCGATACTCTTTCTTCTGAACGTTGCTGCCTGTTTTCATCTGAATGATGTGTAATCTCTCAACCTGTGGCTCTTCCCGGAGGGTGACAATATCGATAATGGGATTGTGTTCAATGATGGATATGCTGAAGGTCATCCCCTTGCAAAGCTGTATGGGGCCAATCACTCTTTTCGATTTAAATTTAATCCGAGAGTATGTATAGAAAAGGTCGAGAAATTCTGAGAAAATCAGGAAGAATCTCGACGTTGAGTACCCACCGTAATCCGTCGGCCACAAAACAAAGAGATAATAAAGCCTGTTGACAGTATCCTCAGCAGAAATGGACATGATAATAGCAGGAGGGGACAGAACCCCGGCCCTGTCCCCTCCTGCTGAAGACGTCTATTTTTTTCTCTCGTTGTGGTGAATAAACCTCAACGGTTCAGATTAGGACTCCTTCTTACTCCAGTCCCCTTTTCTTCAGGAGCGGTTCAATCTTCGGTTCCGCCCCTCGGAAGCGCTTGTACAGCACCATCGGGTCGACCGTACCGCCTTTTTCGAGAATGTTCTTACGAAACGCTTCCGCCATTTTTTGATCGAACAGGCTCGTCTCCTTGAACGCCTCGAACGCATCGGCATCCAGGACTTCAGCCCATATATAGCTGTAGTAGCCCGAAGAATACCCTCCTGAAAAGATATGCCGAAAATACGGACTCCGGTACCGAACCACGATCTCGGGGATCAGGCCGATCTTTCTCATCGATAATCTTTCGAATTTAAGCGGGTCTTGTTCTTTGGGCTCTGTGAGTGTATGCCAGTCCATATCCAGGAACGAAGCGGCCAGGTACTCCACCGTTTCGAAACCCTGATTGAAGTGGCCGGATTTTTTTATTTTTTCGATAAGGGCATCGGGAATGATCTCACCGGTCTGATAATGTGTGGCATACATCTTCATCACTTCCGGCTCTTTGGCCCAGTTCTCCATGATTTGAGAAGGAAGCTCCACGAAATCCCGGGAAACAGCCGTGCCGGAAATCCTTTCATACGAACAGTCGGATAGCAGCCCATGAAGGGCATGACCGAACTCATGGAACAGTGTCGTCACTTCTTCAAAGCTCAGCAGCGACGGCTTATCCCCCGTGGGTTTGGAAAAATTGCCCACATTGCAGATGATGGGCCGGATGTCTTTGTCGCCGATCTTATACTGCTCCCGATAATTGTTCATCCAGGCGCCGCCCCGCTTACTGGCCCTGGGAAAGTAATCCGTATAAAGTATACCGATGTGTGATCCGTCGGCATCCTTGACTTCAAACACGTTTACATCGTCGTGATACTTGGGGATGTCTGTCCTCTCTTCTAATGTGATTCCCCAGAGTTTGTTGGCCACGGTAAAAGCGCCCTGGATCACATTCTCCAGCTTGAAGTAGGGCCTGAGCATTTCCTCGTCCAGGTCGTACTTGGCCTTCTTTACCTTCTCCGCATAGTACCACCAGTCCCACGGCTCCAGGTTGAAATTCCCGCCCTCTTTATCGATCATCTCTTGGAATTCACGGGCCTCTTGTTTGGCCCTCTTCAATGCCGGCTTCCATAACTGGTAGAGCAGATCGTACACGTTCTTGGGCTCTTTGGCCATATTCTCTTCCAGGATAAAGTGGGCGTGGGTTTTGTATCCTAAAAGTTTCGCTCTCTCCACCCGGAGAACCGCTATCCTGGTAAGGATTTTTTTATTGTCCAACGCATTATCGTTGTTACCGCGATTGATGTAGGCCTTGAAGATCTTTTCCCTAAGATCCCGCTTTCCCGAGTATTGAATGAAGGGCGTCATGCTGGGCCGATGCAGGGTAAACACCCATTTGCCCTCATGGCCTCGTTCTCTGGCAGCTTCGGCGGCTCCTGTGATGACGGCTTCGGGCAGTCCGGCCAGGTCGTCTTCATTATCGATGACCAGCTCAAAGGCGTTGTCCTCCTTCAGGACATTATCACCAAACTGAACCGTAAGCAGCGACAACTCCTCGTTGATCTCTCGGTACCTGGCTTTCTTTTCATCTTCCAGGTTTGCACCGCCCCTGACAAAATCCTTGTAGCGTTTCTCGAGAAGCATGTGCTGCTCCTCGGTCAGGTTCAGGTCGTCTTTCTGGTCATAAAGGGTTTTGATACGCTGAAATAACTTTTCGTTTAGTAGAATATCATCTCGATACGTGGAAAGTAGAGGGGCCACCGTCTTGGCGATACTCTGGAGCGAATCGTTGGTATGAGCCGACGTCAGATTGAAAAATACGTTGTTGACTTTTGTAAGCAGTTCCCCGCTCCGCTCCAGAGCCTCCATCGTATTCTCGAATGTAGGCGCTTCGGGATTACTGGCCACAGCGTCGATCTCCAAACGACCCTGTCTCATCCCCTCCTCGAACGCGGGCATAAAATGGCCCTCTTTAATTTTCTCGAAGGGAGGCGTACCAAAGGGCGTATCCCACTCCGTGAAAAACGGATTCTGTCCGGTTTGGCTACCGCAAGACCAGATCAGCATACCTGCGAAGACGAACAATACGAGCACGTGTTTCATGGTCACTTTCTCCTATATTGATTAAAAATTGGAATTGATAACCGAAAGTTTGATCGAACAACCCTAATAATAAAGAAAAATCAGACAAATTCAAGCGATTTTTATCTTTTCTGGCATCATGATGGTCTATCTGGCTGGATAAATCAATACGCAACACCCCTTTCTTCGATACCCATCACCTGAGAAAAATCCGATTTCAAAATCCTGAGCAGCACAGCAAATCCGGATGGATTCTCAAATCCTTGCATACGCGACAACGGATAAAACGGCGTCACTGCCTTTTCCACGATGGCTTCTATCGTCGAGACTTTGCCAGAAGCGCATCGATTCGTTCTTCGGGATAACTCAGGAGCCTTCCCATGCGTCGGGCGATGGCCTCCCGTGCAGCACCCACGTACGCTCCCGACTCTACCAATCGCCTTTTTTCTGCCTTCAGGTCGTAGTATGCCTGCTTTGTGCTTCCCTTGGCGATCAGGAGCACATGCTTCCCCTCCG
The DNA here is from genome assembly GCA_964614115.1 of uncultured bacterium. Taxonomy (GTDB): domain Bacteria; phylum Zhuqueibacterota; class QNDG01; order QNDG01; family DSAB01; genus CAZTKR01. The sequence continues at coordinate 3,823 of CAZTKR010000205.1, forward strand.
TGATCTCGGCCGGAAAAAGATCGGTCACGAGAAAATCTTCCTCACGGGTGATCTCCGCTCCATTCTCTGCCGCGATGCGTTGGGCGTCCTGGATGAGCCCGTCCATTTCATCGGGTGTCATGGGCGCACTCAGGGCCAGTTTCTTCACGCCCGCTCCTACCATCTCAGCAAAGGCGCCGATGCCTCCCAGAACATAAGACCGCCTGTCTATCACGGACGGGTTCGGTCTCGTCGTTGCCGATTCGTCTGGCGATGACTCTTTTTTATTACAGTTGACGGATGACAGGGTCACAACCACGACCATCAACCACAGGATAAAGGTCTTAACCATCGCATATTCCTTTCACGGATGATACCCTAAGCAACAGCCGCTGTCCTCATGCTGGACTCGTCAAACCTTCAATCAGTTTTTGACAACGCCGGCTCTTGTCCATCATGGCAAAGATGTCCTCCATCTCCACATGGGCATGCTCCTTCAGAGCCTTGGTATACGCCTGGAGTCGCTGGTGACATTCATCGGGTATGCTCTTAACATCGTCCGGACGGTTCTCCACCAGCCTGCAGATGAATTCCAAATCCCTCTCAAAATACCCGTGCTCCTTCTGCATCAAAAGAACCTTATCGATGATATCCAGGTCCTTAAGACAGGTCAAGGCAGCCGGGAAGAGCAATTGCTCCTCCAGCAAGAAGTGCTCCTCTATATCCTTCTCGAAAGACGGCAGAATGGCCATCAGATCGGTCAATGCACCGGTTGACGCATCCTTGGCCAGTACGTCCTCGAATCGATCGATATAGTCAAGAATGAGCGTATGCTCTTGCGATATTTTCAGGAATTTCTCGTCCACTTTCCTCTGGAACATGAACGTCTCCTTTTCAAGCGTGAACGTAGAGGTTATGGTGATGCGGAAACATCATGGAAAGCGAAAACACCTTATCCTGCCTTATAATAATGACTTTTCAAAGTATTGTCAAGCATAAATATATTTTGAACGTCTCACTGTCTGGTGTGTATTAAAGGTAAACACTGATCCGATTCCAAACAGGAGGGATGGAAGAATGAAACGCTGCGGCATCGTGACTTTCGGTCTTATCGTCCTGAGTACCATCACAACGCCTTGCCTTGCTCGGCAGAGGAGTATAAAACCCGAAAGAATCCTTTCGCTGCGTAAGATAACAAAGAGCCCCCGGTGGTACCTCCAGCAGGCCGGCCTCTGGAGAGACGAAGTCGAAAAAAATTCGTCGGATGCGGACGCCTGGTACAACTATTACCAGGCCAGCCGGTACGCCTTTCGATTCAATGCCGACGGCGCCCGCGTAGAGAGCCTAACCAGCCCGGAAGAAATAATCGGGGACATGGGAAGGACTGTTCCCGATTCTTACGAGTATCATCTGCTCCAAGAATATGTCTGCGAATCCCTCCCGGACAGGATACGGGCCCTCGAGAAAGCGGCCGTGATGAAACCCAATGACCCCAGGGCTTACTACAGCCTGATCAACCTGTATGAAATCACCCGCCAGGAGGACAAGATGAGGGCCTATTGTCGCCGTCTTTACGAAAGCCACGACTATCCGTCCGCCCTCCTGGATTACAACTACAACGTCCTCGTCTCTGTAGAGAAAAACGGCATCTTGTTCACCAACGGGGACAACGATACGTATCCCGTGTGGCTACTCCAGCACGTGAAAGACATCCGTGAGGACGTGCTGGTTCTGAACATACACACTGCACAGGTGCTCTCCCATTACCTGAAGGAGAAAATGGAGGACAACGGGATATCCCTGGATATGCAAACATTGAATCCGTTCGATGTTCGCGTCTTGATTGAACAAATCCAGGAAAAGGCACCCCAACGGAATATCTATTTCTGTTTGACGGTATACGAGGATTACTATTCATCCATCAGAGAAAATCTGTACTGTACCGGACTCGTATACCGGTATTCCCGGGATCGGCTAGACAATACCGCCATCATCAAGAAAAACATGGAGGGAAAATACAGACTGGATCATCTGTACTACGATTGGTACCACGAGGAGGAGTATGATGAAGGACGGGCCATCGTCCAACTGAATGCCAACTACTTCGCGCCGCTGTTGATCCTCACGGAGCATTATATCCTGTCTGAGGAGCGCGACCGGGTGGAGGACTGGATGCGTTTGATCGGTCGTCTGGTCAAGACGACACGGAGGTCGGGGATCATCGATTATTTCAGGGACAAGTATGGATTCTTTATCGACCGTTGAAAAGGAGGAAACCGTTCTTAGGATAAAATCGTTCTTTATGTAACCAGCGAAAGAGAGGAAGACCCACGCCTGTCCCGATGATTCATGTACACAGGAAATACCGTCGCTACTCCGATGAAGCGTTGATGGAACGTCTCCAGGAGGGAGATGATTCTTCGTTCGATGAATTGTACAGACGCTACAGCCGGCGTCTCCTCCACTACTTCTACCGGATGCTGAACGGGAACGAAGACAAGGCCCAGGATTTCCTGCAGGACATCTGTCTGACCCTCATCGAAAAAGCGCATATGTACAACAGAAAAGGAAAATTTTCTTCATGGTTGTTTACCATCGCCAGCAACATGTGCAAGAACGAGTACCGGAGAAACGGGAAGCGTGTGCCCATGGACTGCGTGAATCTCGATTCACATGCCATCTGCCCGGTCAAAACCATCGAGCAGGCCGTCGATCAAAAAGCATTTCGGGATTGCTTGCATAAAACTTTATACACCCTGGACTGTGACAAAAAAAACGTGTTCCTGTTACGATTTCAGGAACAGTATACCATCAAAGAGATTAGCCAGATTCTGGGATGTGCCGAAGGTACGGTGAAATCCCGACTTTTTTACACGATACGGTATTTATCGAAAAAATGTCAACATTTTAGAAAGACGTTTGAGGTATAATATGACAAAACGATCCTCCGTAATCTGCAGCAGAATGAGGAATCTCATCCTCGAAAAAAGTCCCACGGCGTTCACAGAGGATAAAAAAAAACGACTCCTGGAGCATTTGAAAAAATGCGAATCCTGCAGGGCTTTACAAGAAGATGTTATGGGATTGCACCAAGCATTCTCTATCCCTGCGAACAGCCCGTTAAAGCCCAGTCCGGAGATTCGAAAAAAAGCACGTGCGCGCTTGAAATCCCTGAGACCACCATCCAGAGCCACGGTAAACAAGCGATTCCAGGACCTCTTGAAGTTAAGAGTTCCC
>CAZTKR010000206.1:0-7026 GCA_964614115.1 uncultured bacterium
ACAACTTGATCGAAGCCAATCAATCGTACCGAAAAATCGTCAGTGCATTAAAAGACGTTCCTTTGGTGGGGCAACCAGGAAAACATTACGGATACCAGAACGTCGTATTCAGCCTGATCGGAGATATCGTCGAATCGGCTACAGGCACGTCGTACAAAACATTAGTACGCGATAAATTATTCAAGCCCCTGGAGATGACCGATGCTTCCCTGGGATGGGATGCCTACCTGGCCAAAACAAACAGAGCAAGCCCCCATACCGTGCAGCATTATACCTGGAAGGCCATCGACGACAAGAAGGCATACTATTCTATTCCGCCGTCTGCGGGTGTAAATGCCAGCATTTCCGACATGGCCAGATGGCTTCGCGCTCAGATGGGTGCAACGCCCGACATCGTATCCCCTGCCATTCTCCAGAGCATCCATACCCCCAGAGTGCGTACACCCGGTGAACTGCCCAGGTACCATTGGAACGGGCGCGTGCGGAATGCCTATTACGGCATGGGCTGGCGTATCTTCAACTATGCAGGGCACACGATGATCACCCATAGCGGAGGCATCGAGGGATACCTGACGCAGCTGGCCTTCATCCCGGACCTCAAAATCGGATTGGTTGTATTGATGAATTCCAGGAAAATCGATTTTCTGCTGCCGACGTTCTTCGACATGTATCTGGGCATCGATGAAACGGCCGATGACGGGCAATAGAATAGGGGGGTAGGTACATCGACGACCATTCAAAGTCCATGAGACGTTTCGCGTCTTGGATTCTGCAGGAGGATGAAACTTGCTGCTGTTTGTATACATCCGCGAGACTCTGAATTCGATATATCGAAAATATATGGGGGATAGGGATCGATGAAAAGAATAACAATTAAGATACTGCTCACCAGCATGCTGGCACCCCTCCTTCTTCTGGCCAACAGCAATGAAAAGGCCCGGATCGAGGACGCTACGGATGTGATTCTCGATATCATGGACATCCCTGAACAGAAGATACATCCAGAATTGCTGGATGATGCCTACGGTATCGCCGTCATACCCGGCGTCATCAAGGTAGGGCTGGGTCTGGGGGGTCGGCATGGCAAGGGCATTCTGGTAGTGCGAACGCCCGACGGTCCGTGGAGCCATCCCGTGTTCCTGATCCTCACCGGCGGAAGCATCGGCTGGCAGATCGGCGTTCAGTCGACAGATATCATCCTGATCTTCAGGAAGAAAAAAAGCGTCGACGCCATCCTGGAGGGCGAATTCACCCTGGGTGCCGACGCTTCCATCGCCGCCGGGCCCGTGGGACGGCATGTCGGGGCAAAAACCGATGTGACATTCAAGGCCGAAATCTATTCTTATTCCCAGAGCCGCGGTCTCTTTGCCGGACTCGCCCTGGAAGGTGCGGTTATCCAGATCGATCACGATGCCAATGAGGATTTCTACGACGATCAAACCGTAACGCCCGATGACATCTTCTCAAACCGAGTGCAGAACGTTCCTGCCTGCGCCCAGGAATTCCGGCGCGTGCTGACCGAATATGCCCGCTGGGAAGGAGGAGAATAGAATCCCATGGCTCTCCTGATCCTCATGCCGGGCAGAGACATCTTGGAGTTTGTGGCCCACATTCGATCCGCCCGGCCGGACATCGACCTGCGCATCTGGCCCGATACGGGTGAAAGAACCGACATCGATTTTATCGTGACCTGGAAACACCCTCCTGGAGCTTTGGTTCAGTTTCCCAATGTGAAAGCCATCTCATCCTTCGGTGCCGGTGTCGACCATATTCTCAGCGATCCGGCCCTGCCCAGGGGTGTGCCCATCGTCCGCATCATCGACGATAAACTCATACACGACTTGAGGGAATACGTCATCGCCGTGGTCCTGAGCCACAAACGGCATTTGACGGAATATGAGAAAAACCAGAGCACTAAAAAGTGGGAACCCATCCCCATGGAGCGGGAAAGAACAGTGGGTGTACTGGGCCTCGGCCGCATCGGCGGGGCGATAGCGGCAGGGTTTGCGGCGCTGGGATTTCGGGTATGCGGTTGGGATCGTGTGCCGAAGAAGATCTCCGGCGTTCAGTGCTTCCCGGAGGATCGACTGGACGATCTTTTAAGGATGGCCGACTACCTCGTCTGCTGCCTGCCCCTGACGCCCGAGACGAAACACATACTGAATAGGAAAGTATTCGAGCGGATGAAACACGGCGCCTACGTCATCAACGTGGGCAGGGGAGACCATCTGGTGGAGGACGATCTCGTGGAGGCCGTCGAAGAAGGCCGGCTCTCAGGCTCCTGCCTGGATGTGTTTCAAACGGAGCCCCTGGCCCAGGACCACCCGTTCTGGAGTCATCCTAAAATCACGGTGACGCCCCACATCGCCAGCCTGACGGACCCGGCATCGGCAGCAGAGCAGGTCATCGAGAATTACCAAAGAGTACTGGACAAAAGGGAGCTGGTCAACACCATAGACGTTCGGATGGGATACTGAAAAAACACATGTCATTTCATATCCACTGTTCTCCTCTGCCTTCTCCGATCTCTCTATGGTTATACAGTTTTATGAAAAGCACAGTGAAGGCTAATCAACCATGAAAAACGTCCTGGGTATCATCGCATCACCCCGCAGGCTCGGCAACTGCGAGATCATGGTTAAAGAGATCAGCCGTCATATACCCGAATCCCACGAGCTGCATCTTCTGCGGCTGTCCGATTTCCACATCAAGCCATGCCGGGGATGCTACCTCTGCCTCTTTAAAAAACAACGATGTGTCTTGAGGGACGACCTGACCACGATCATCGACTCCCTGGCCAACGCCGACGGCCTGATTCTCGCCTGTCCGACGTATTTTCTGGGGCCCAACAGCACCCTGAAACGGCTCCTGGATCGGGGCATGACATTCTATGCCCATGTGGAACGGTTGTGGGGCAAGCCCGCCGTGGGCATCGGCATTTCGGGAATCGCCGGCAAGGAGGGGTACACACTCCTAGGTATCGAAAGCTTCCTGAACCTGATCCTAGCGGACATCAAAGGGTGTGCCATCGTGACCGGCGCGCTACCCGGGGAAGTCTTACAAAACGATTGTAATATCGATTTAGCCGCCCGGTTGGGCAAAAGCCTCTTCGGCCCAGCTCCAGAAAAAAAGACGCCGGCCTGTCCTGTGTGCGGGGGCAGCACGTTCCGATTCCTGAGTAAGAGCGACATACGATGCATGCTGTGCAGCAATTCTGGAACCATCGCCATAAAGGCGGACAATCCAGTGTTCCAGATCGAAAAAGACGAGCACGGTCTCTTTCTCAGCAGGCAGGAGGCTCTGGAGCACAGGGAATGGCTCCGGGGAGAGGTGCGGAGGTACCAGGAGCAGAAAGACAGATTGAAGGAAATTCGGTCGCGCTACGATGAAAACGGTCACTGGATAAAGCCATCCTAATGATGCGACGGAAACAGAAATGAAGCCGAAAAACAAGGACCCCTTCCTGGATAAGCGCGTAGCCCGTTACGACAGGTGGCTGGCCGAGGACAAGATCGCGTATTCGTCAAAAGTCATTCCCATCAACGAATCGCTGTCTTCACAGCAGTGGGTGCTTCCCTCGGAGCAGGTATTAACTATTTTCCGCAACGCCCGGTCCATTGCCCTCACCGAATGCGAATGCCGCAGTTATTACCAGCGATGCGACAATCCTCTGGACGTCTGCTTCCTCCTGAACGATGAAGCCGATAAATACGTGGCATTGGGTGAGGCCCGGCCAATATCTATTGAGGAAGCAGTCGAGGTCATGCGCGTGGCCGACGAGAGAGGCCTCATCCACCTGAGCCTCTATCAACCAGACCACCAGCTCTATGCCCTCTGCAACTGCTGCTCCTGCTGCTGCCACGATCTCCAGATCGTCCGCCTGTACGACCGCAAGGACGTGATGGTTCAGTCGGAGTATGTCGCGATGCAGGACGACGAGGCGTGCTCTCACTGCGGCGTCTGCATCGACCGGTGCATCTTCGATGCCCGCACTTGGAGGGATGGCTACGTGGTTTACGATGCCCAGTCGTGCTACGGCTGCGGCCTCTGCGTCACCACCTGCTCAGAGAACGCCATTGTCATGGAGCGAAGATAGCATGATACTTCGGACGGTAAAAACGATCCGGGACGATTCATCGACCCTTCGTAACGGATGTGAGAGGATAGCCTGAGCAGTCATTTTAACGTGACAGGTGAAGGCATAAAGACGACATGTTATATCTATAGATTTAGTATGAAAGAATCTGAACGCATTCCACAAATCGGAATGGAATCCGTGAACGAGATAGAGAGATGCTACTATAGAACGATTTTAAAAATGAGGAACTCACCATGAAACACATTCGACATGTATCGATCACTTTTTTCACGGGCTGGATACTCTGTTCCCAGCTATCCGCCTGTACCACAGCCATCGTGTCCGGCAAGTTCACACCCGACGGCAGGCCTTTGCTTTTCAAGCACCGGGACGCGGGTGTGCTCCAGAACAAACTCATGTTTTTTACCGACGGCAAGTTCGAGTACATCGGTGTTGTGAATTCCGACGATCCTGCGGGCGACGAAATCTGGGCCGGTTGCAACAGCGCAGGCTTCGCCATCATGAACGCAGCCTCGTACAACATGAATGAAAACGACACGACGAGCCTGAAGGATCGCGAGGGGATTGTCATGAAGCAGGCCCTTCAGTCCTGCGCCACGGTCGACGATTTTGAAAAACTTCTGGAGCGTCTGCCCAAGCCATTGGGAGTGGAGGCCAACTTCGGCGTCATCGATGCCCAGGGCGGTGCCGCTTACTTCGAATGCGGCAATTTCGATTTCATTAAAATCGATGCCAACGATCCTCAAACCGCACCCTTCGGCTATATTGTGCGCACGAATTATTCCTTCGCCCGTGACCCGGACAAAGGATACGGCTACATCCGTTATCTCACGGCGGAACAGCTTTTTTACAACGCCGCGGCAGCCGGTGATCTGACCTTCCAATTCATACTTCAAAAAGTATCCCGTTGTCTGAAACATTCTCTGACCGGCGTCGACTTGAGCCAGAACCTGCCCAGGGATGAAAACGACACACGGTTCGTCGATTTTCAGGATTTCATCCCCCGCCATTCCTCCGCTTCTACCGTCGTGGTTCAGGGAGTACGGCCCGACGAATCGCCAGATAAGACCACGATGTGGACCATACTGGGCTGGCAACCATGCGCCGTCGCCATGCCAACATGGGTCAAGGGCGGCCAGCACCTTCCCTCCGTACTCATGGCCGATGACACGGGAAACGCCCCCTTGTGTGACATGGCCATGCGATTGAAAAAGCAGTGTTTCCCCATCGAGAGGGGATCGGGGTATAAATACATGAACCTCGCTGCATTGATGAACCAGGCCTCCAGCGGCATCCTGCAGAGGTTGATGCCTCTGGAGGATGAAATAATCGCAAAATCCGTCGGCGCACTGACACGTTGGCGGGAAGGGGGCATGACCGCCAAGGATATTCAGAACCATTATCAGTGGCTGGACGACATAATATTAATGAAGTACAAAAACATGTTTAACCTGTAAGAAGGACATTCTCTGTTGGATTGTCTCTAGCCCATGGGATACGTCCAGACGAGAAAGGTGTCCGATGACGGCAGGTCGAACTATCTTGAACCGTATCATCATGTACCAATAAGGGGTAGGAGGATGAAAAACGAGAACAACTCTATCCACAGGCAGAGCGGCGATGGTGTCGACATCGTTTCCTTCTCAAACCGAACGAAACAGGAGAAAAAGCTGCTGAAACGATTCGTCGATTTTCACTGGGAACATTACAAGGACGACCCTCAATACGTTCCCCTTCTGGATTACGAATACCTGGGTTTCAAGTTGATGGGAATCAAGGGCTTCTTCGAGCCCAACAATCTCTTCTTCAAACATGCCGACATGCAGTTCTTCCTGGCATCACGGAACGGAGAGACCGTCGGCCGATGCAACGCCTTCGTGAATCACAACCACAATCAACACTGGAACGAGAAGGTCGGCTTTTTCGGCCAGTTCGAATGCATCGAGGATCAGCGTGTGGCCGACCTGCTGCTCCAAGCATCGGAAGACTGGCTCCGCACGCAGGGGATGGATACGGTTCGCGGCCCCCAGAACCTGCCCGTGAACGACGCCACGCCCGGATTCCTAACCGAAGGGTTTGATACGCGTCCGGTAATGTACTACCATTACAACAAACCCTACTATACCGATCTGGCCAAAAGCGCCGGATATCGGGCCGTGAAACGCGTGAAGTCGTGGGAAGTACCGCCCTCCAATCCCTGGGAAGAAAAACTCGTTCGGGTATCACAAAAGGTGGTGGAACGGTACCACATCCACGTGGAGAGTTGGGATCAGCGTCCCCTGGCCCAGCGCAAAGAAGAGATGTTCCAGATCTACAACGCGGCATGGAAGGACAATTACGGATTTGTCCCCTTCACCGAGGAGGAGTTTTCTCACATCATCGATGACATGCTCCTTATCATGGACAAGGGGCTGTTTATCTTTCTGTACATCAAGGATGAGCCCGTCGCCTTCTTCGGCGGTGTACCCAACGTCACGGAAAACCTGAGACGAATCGGTCGACTCCGTCACGCCGAACTCCTGCGGGCATTAAAGGTCGTTCTGTTCAAGAACCGCCCCAAAGGATTCCGCCTGGGTTACCTGGGCGTGAAGCCCAAATACCGCAGGCTGGGACTAGATGGCGTCATGCTGTGGAAACAGAAGGCTTACGCCCGGGAACACGGCTACGAGTACTGCGACATGGGATGGGTCTTGGAGGACAACACGATGACCATCCGTCTCATCGAAATGATGGGAGCAACGCCGTCCAAGACATACACCATCTTTGAGAAAAAAATCGTATGAGGAAGCCGTCGATGAATACGTAACGGAAATAGTCATGCATATAAGGAAGATCGGTGTACGATCGTAAAAGGAGAAACCGGCAACCTCCGGTCTTACAAGTGCTGAGAACTCGTTTGCGTATTCCGACATCCATGAACATACGGA
>CAZTKR010000207.1:0-6993 GCA_964614115.1 uncultured bacterium
CGCCTTGGAAGCGTATGACTTATTTCGGTGCCATCCAGGAATACGCGGGGGTCGATCTCCAAGAGAAAACCGAAAAAGAATGTCTCACGGTTGCAAAGCAGTTGAACATCGAACTGGAAGGATCGGAAGACCGGGGAGCCATTCTGGATGCCATTTTCGGTGAATTTGTCGAACCGAAATTGATTCAGCCGACGTATATCATGGACTATCCGCTGGAAATATCCCCGCTGGCCAAGAAGCATCGCTCTCAGGAAGGGTTGGTCGAGCGATTCGAAGGATTCATCGCCGGAAAAGAGATTTGCAACGCGTTCAGCGAGCTCAACGATCCCCAGGATCAACGGGAACGTTTCGAGGAACAGGCCAGGTTAAAGGCAGAGGGCCTTGATGATGCCATGCTCATCGACGAAGACTACATCCGTGCATTGGAATACGGCATGCCACCCGCAGCAGGATTGGGAGTTGGCATAGACCGTTTGGTCATGCTCTTTACGGATGCGGCCTCCATACGCGATGTCATTCTGTTTCCTCAGATGCGGCCTGAAACGATGTAAGCGGTGAGAAATGACACGACTACCGTATGAATTTTTTATAGCGCGACGATACCTGCAAAGCAGGCGTAAGACGGGATTCATCAACCTGATCACGTACATATCGATTCTCGGGGTGACGATTGGCGTCGCCGCCCTGATCATCGTTTTATCCGTTATGAACGGGTTCGAGACAGAAGTACGCTCCCGCATCGTGGGTTTTGACACACACATACGGTTGCGTACGTACCACGATGAAGGCATGGATTTGTACCCAGCAGTCATGGAGGAAATTAAGGATGTCCCTCACATCGTGGGGATGTCGCCGTATATCGACGAGAAAGGCTTGATCCGATTCGGGACCAACAGTGACGGCGTGATGGTACGGGGATCCGATCCAGAAACCATCAACGATGTATCCGAGCTAGGTAAGAACATCGTTTACGGTAAGCTCGACATCGGCATGGTCGAACGCGAGGGTGAGCGCCCGCTGCCAGGTATCGTCCTGGGACGCTACCTGGCCGACCGGTTGATGGTGGATGTGGGGGACGAGGTGGTCATCATCAGTTTGACGGGTGTTTATTCCATGCTGCAGATACCCGAGGTGAAACAGTTTGTCGTAACCGGATTCTTCGAAACAGGGATGTACGAGTACGACAACACGTACGTGTATATCGGTCTGGAACCGGCACAGCAACTCTTCAAGCTGGGAGACAAGGTATCGGGAATCGAAATCCGACTGGACAATCTTTACAAAGCCAATGACGTCGTAAAACACATCGATCAGATTCTGGGTTTTCCTTATTACGCGCTCACTTGGTTCGAGATGAGACAGACGCTGTTTTCCTGGATACAATTGGAAAAATGGGCTATGTTCATCGTCCTGTCTTTGATCATTCTCGTGGCCGCGTTCAACATCATCAGCACGCTTATCATGTTCGTGATGGAAAAGACGAGAGAAATCGGCATCCTGAAGGCCATGGGTGCCGCATCCCAGGGCATTACTCGTATTTTTATTTACGAAGGTATCGTCGTGGGGGTCGTGGGCACTGTTTTAGGGTTTATCATCGGCTATTCCTTGTGTTGGGCCCAACTCAAATACAAGTTTTTCTCATTGCCGGGCGATGTCTATTTTATCAACACGCTGCCCGTGAAGATGGAGCCCCTCGATTTTGTCTTCATCGGTGTGGCTGCCATGCTCATTTGTTTGATTGCAGCCGTTTATCCGGCCAGGAAGGCCTCGAGCCTGGAACCCGTAGACGCCATACGGTATGAATGATGGAAAACGATTGATGGATACGAAAAAAACACACATCCTGGCTGCCGTGAATATTCATAAGAGCTATGCCATGGGCAAGTCGTCGGAGTTGAAGGTGCTGAAGGGCATCGATATGGAGATCTATCAAGGGGAGATTCTGGCTATTATCGGACCCTCGGGCGTGGGGAAGAGTACGCTGCTCCATATTTTAGGTGCTCTGGACAGGCCAAAAACAGGGAGTGTGCGCATCGGTGATACCGACGTTTTTAACATGGGAGATCAACAGCTGGCCGGTTTTCGTAACAAGCGTGTTGGGTTTGTCTTTCAATTCCACCATCTGTTACCCGAATTTACGGCCCTGGAAAATGTGGCCATGCCGGGATTGATCGCACGCAGGAATTCCAAGGAGGTTTATCAAACGGCCAGGGAACTGCTGGAAGAAGTGGGCCTTGAGGAGAGGATGGAGCATAGACCGCGGGAGCTCTCCGGGGGAGAACAGCAGCGTGTGGCTTTTGCCCGTTCGTTGGTGAACGATCCTGTGCTGGTGCTGGCCGATGAGCCTTCGGGGAATCTCGACTTGACCAACAGCACGGCCCTCCATGAACTCATCTGGAATCTCGTTCAAAAGAAGAAGAAAACATTCGTTGTGGTCACGCACAACCGCGATTTGGCAGCCCAGGCAGATAGAATCATCGAACTTTACGACGGTCGGATAAAATCCAATGTTATGCGAAAAATGCCATAAGCACGAAGTTATGGTTAAATTTACACAAGTCATCGGTTCTGAAAAAAAGACCGTGAATCTATGTAAGCAATGTGCAGAAGAGCAAGGCTTGAATAACCCGTTGCTGGATATATCCAAAGTGTTCGGGAAGATCATTGTCGCCATACTTAGCGATCATCTGACTACCAAATCTGCTCAGGAGACCGCCGCGACCGATAGCAATGTATGCGATGTGTGCGGATTGTCCTGGGGCGATTTTGAAAAAACGGGTCGATTGGGATGTCCCCGTTGTTACGAAGTGCATAAGGAAAATTTGAACTATTTACTACGTCGGTTGCATGGAAACAACCGGCATATCGGAAAGCCCAGTCGTCAGGTAGATGATAAACAGGAATCCCTTGACTCGCTGAAAAAGAAGCTGGAGAAAGCCATTAAAACGGAAGATTATGAAACGGCCGCTGAACTACGTGATTCAATACGTCTGATTCAACATAAACAGGGAACTTCGTCGTCGTGAGCGACGTAATAGACAAGATGTGTAAACATGTGGCAGGATGGTTATCCGGAAAGGGGAAGGATGCCGATATTGTCATCAGCAGTAGGGCAAGATTGGCTCGAAATTTGCAAAACATCCCTTTTGTGGAACGGGCGACCGAGGATCAGCAGAAGGCCGTGCTAACGCAAGTATTGAAGGCGGCAGAAGATTCGACGCTTCTTCGGGGTGCTCACTATTTCGATTTATCGGCGCTACAAGCCCTGGACCGCGAATTGTTCATGGAGAAACGAATCATCAGTGCTGATTTCGTGAGTAGGGATCATGCCAGAGGATTCTTGGTTACTTCCGACGAAGAAACGAGCGTGATGATTAACGAAGAAGATCATGTCCGTATACAGACTATTCGTGCTGGATTTTCTTTGGATGAATCATGGCAGCACCTTTATCGGGTGGATGGAGAATTATCCCAAGGATTACATTACGCATTTTCCGAGCGATTCGGTTATCTGACGGCCTGTCCCACGAATGTTGGCACGGGCGTCCGGTTTTCCGTATTCATCCATCTGCCGGTGCTCTCTTTTACCGGGGAGATCGAGGATATCTTTGAACAGATGATACCGGCGGGTATCACCATACGCGGTTTTTTGGGGGAGGGTAGCCAATCGATAGGTAATTTTTTCCAGATTTCGAACCAATATACTCTGGGCTGGACGGAACAGGGTGTTTTGGATCGGGTTGTACCGCTGATCGAACGCTTTATTTCTCTCGAACGGCAGGCCCGGGAAAACGTGATGAACGGGAAAGAGCGCATCATGATAGAGGATAAGATTTACCGAGCACGAGGTGTGTTGTCTAATGCGCGGATTCTGTCCTCCATAGAATTTTTGAACCTTCTCTCTGCACTCCGTTTGGGAGTGGATTTGGGTTTTTTCCCCGATGTCAGAGAGGGGCCGTTCAATGAGTTAATCGTCATTACCCAACCGGCCCATATACAGAAATTGGAAGGAAAGGTGCTGACCGAGAGGGAGAGGGATGAGATAAGGGCACGATGGGTCAAAGAAAAACTGCATTTAAATTGAAGGGACACACTTTCTGAAGGATTTACATTATGATACGTAATAATTTCTCACAAAGGGTTCAAGTGGTTATCCAGCTATCCCGCGAGGAGGCTCTTCGATTGGGTCACGACTACATCGGAACCGAGCATCTTCTTCTGGGACTCATTCGAGAAGGTGGGGGGATTGCCATCGAGATACTCCAGAACCTGGAACAGGATTTGGATGAGTTGAAAAAAGCCATCGAGGATTCTGTACGGTCGACGGGTGGCACGGTGACGATGGGCAATATACCGTTCACGAAAAGAGCCGAGAGAGTACTGCGGGTTGCAGCTGCCGAGGCCGAACGATTTAAGTCCAACGTCATCGGCACGGAACATCTGTTGCTGGCGTTGCTCAAGGACCCGGAGGGAGTGGCAGCACAAGTACTCCAGAGTTTCGATGTTTCCTACGACCTCGTCCGGGAAGAGCTGGAGAATATCCTGCGAGGAAGCGCTTCATCCTCAGAGAAGGAATCGAAGGACAAATCGCAAACACCCGCCCTCGATCATTTTGGCAGAGACCTCACGGAACTGGCCCGAAAAGATGAACTGGACCCGGTCATCGGCAGGGAGCAGGAAATTCAGAGAGTGGCACAAATCCTGTCCCGCCGGAAGAAGAACAATCCCGTTCTGATCGGTGAACCCGGCGTGGGAAAGACGGCCATCGCCGAGGGTCTGGCCATGCGCATTGTCGAAAAAAAGGTGTCGCGTATTCTCCACAACAAGCGCCTCATCACCCTGGACTTGGGTGCCATCGTTGCCGGTACGAAATACCGAGGTCAGTTCGAAGAGCGCATGAAAGCCATCATGAACGAATTGGTAAAGTCGAAGAACATCATTCTTTTTATTGATGAACTCCATACCATCGTCGGTGCCGGAGGTGCCTCGGGTTCGCTGGATGCCAGTAATATGTTCAAGCCCGCGTTATCCAGGGGCGAATTGCAGTGCATCGGGGCAACAACCCTCGACGAATACCGCCAGTATATCGAGAAAGATGGTGCTCTGGAACGACGGTTCCAGAAAGTGATGGTAGACCCGCCCAGTGTGGATGATACACTGGCCATCCTCAAAGGATTGAAAGAACGATACGAGAAACATCACAGAGTCAAGTATACCAAGGAAGCCATCCAAGCCGCGGTTCGACTCTCCGACCGGTATATCACGGATAAATACCTACCCGATAAAGCCATCGATGTCATGGATGAAGCCGGCTCCAAGGTACACTTGGCCAACATTTCTGTCCCCAGGGAAATCACCATCCTGGAAGAACGGCTGAAAGTCATTCGGAACGAGAAGGATAATGTGATCCGCAATCAGGAATTCGAAAAAGCGGCCGTGCTCCGTGACAGGGAAAAACGACTGATCAACGAACTTCAAGAGGCGAAGGATCGTTGGGAGGATGCGGTCGGCGAGGTATTGGCTGAGACGAACGAGGAAGACATCGCCGAAATCGTGTCGATGATGACGGGCATCCCCGTGTCCCGGGTGGCTCAATCCGAATCGGAGAAATTACTCCAGATGGCGAACGCCTTGCGCGAAAAAGTGGTGGGGCAGGACGATGTGATCGACTTGATGAGCAAGGCCATCCGAAGAACCCGGGCCGGTCTGAAAGATCCCAGAAGGCCCATCGGCTCTTTTGTTTTCTTGGGACCCACGGGCGTGGGTAAGACATACCTTGCCAGAGTCCTGGCGAAATACCTCTTCGAGGACGAGAACGCGCTCATACGCGTCGATATGTCGGAATTCATGGAAAAGTTCGCCGTATCCCGGATGACCGGTGCTCCGCCCGGTTATGTGGGCTACGAAGAAGGCGGTCAGCTGACCGAGAAAGTGCGGCGCCATCCCTATTCCGTCGTCCTACTGGATGAAATCGAGAAGGCCCATCCCGATGTGTTCAATATTTTGCTTCAGATTTTGGATGAGGGTCATTTAACCGACGGACTGGGACGCAAGGTGGATTTTAAGAATACGATTCTCATCATGACATCGAATCTGGGCACACGTTCTGTGCGGA
The DNA here is from genome assembly GCA_964614115.1 of uncultured bacterium. Classification (GTDB taxonomy): domain Bacteria; phylum Zhuqueibacterota; class QNDG01; order QNDG01; family DSAB01; genus CAZTKR01. The sequence goes on from CAZTKR010000207.1 coordinate 6,116, forward strand.
AGGGTGGTTTCGGATTCGGCCAGACAGACGGTGACGTGGATTATGATAAGATGCGGTCGATGATGATGGATGAGACCAAGCGGTTGTTCACACCGGAATTCCTCAACCGAATCGATGAAATCGTCGTCTTTAGACCCTTAAAACGGGAGCATATCCTCCAAATCATCGATATCACGATGGAAGAAATGTTGGAGAGCATGAAAGACCGGAATATTCATATTTCACTGTCCGAGAAGGCCAAAGAATTCTTGACAGACAAAGGATACGATCCCGTGTACGGCGCCCGTCAGGTCAAGCGAACGCTGCGGAAATACATCGAAGATCCCATTGCCGAAGAACTACTCAAAGGAAGATTCCGGGATGGAAGCCACATTCAGGCCCGGTGCAAGAAAGACGAGCTGGAGTTCGTAGAGATACAAAAATCGAAACCGAAAGAGAAAAAATCCAACGTCAAACCGAAGGAGGTAGACCCTCAGAAATCGGTTTAACGGATGGGAAACATAGAGGAAAGGAATCCACACCATGAAACGCCGCGATTTTCTCAAGTCGAGTGCGAGCGCTGCGGCCGCTCTCACATTCCTACCCCAATCGACCTTTTTATTCGGACAATCCGATAGACCCGATCTTGTTGTCACCCAAGACGGTACACCGGAGATGTTGGTTCGCAAAGCCGTAGAAGCCTTGGGCGGCATGTCCCGATTCGTGAGCAAGGGGGACGAGGTCGTCCTTAAACCCAACATTTCCTGGGATCGGGTGCCCCCTCAGGCGGCGACGACGAATCCCGATGTCGTGGCCGAGGTCGTACGGATGTGCCTGGAGGTGGGTGCAAAAAAGGTAAAAATATTTAAGATTCAGAATCGCCGCGGATATGCTGCTGT
>CAZTKR010000208.1:0-6952 GCA_964614115.1 uncultured bacterium
CCGAGCTGCATTTTTCGGTATACATTCCTGGATGACGATTTCAGCAGGCAGTACATGAATGAAGAACGATTGGGGAGAATCATCGAGTATTTCACATTTCTCGCCATCTTCATATCGTGTCTCGGGTTATTCGGGCTGGCTTCGTTCATGGTGGAACAACGAACCAAAGAGATCGCTATCCGTAAAGTATTGGGCGCCACCCATGCCGGCATCGTAGGAATATTCTCCAAAGAATTCGTTGTCTTAATCGCCTTTGCCAATGTTATCGCGTGGCCTGCAGCCTATTATATCATGAATAAGTGGATTCAAAACTACCGGTTTCATACACGCATCGGATTATGGCTGTTTGCGCTGGCCGGGCTTGCTGCCCTGGGGATTGCGCTGTTCACGGTAAGCTATCAAACCATGAAAGCGGCCCGGGCCAATCCCGTGGATGCTCTCAAATACGAATAACAATTATCTCCTGATAGATCGTGATGAATCGTATGAGGAATGAATGAAACCCGAACGTTCAATTGATGAAAAGACGATCCGAAAACACGACATGCCTCTACGGATTCTTCGTTTTTTCATCATGCACAGGAATTATGATCACTCCGCCATCGGGGATCTCCAGGAACTGTACGAAGACCGGCTAATGGATGGGGGACGCTTGCATGCGTCGCTATGGATATGGCGCCAGGTATTACGCTCGTTACCCATTTTTATCATACATGCCTTCATCTGGAGGATTATCATGCTTAAGAACTACTTGAAAGTGGCATTGAGGAATATCAAGCGATACAAGGCATATTCGTTCATCAATATTAGTGGCTTGGCCGTGGGTCTGGCCTGTTGCATCTTGATCTTTCTCTGGGTACAGGATGAATGGAGTTATGACCGGTATCATCAGCACGCGGATCGAGTTTTCCGGATATCGTATGGGGAACGCGAAGGGGAGACGGTGGAGCATATCGCCCTCTCGCCGTTTGCTGCGGCACCGATAGTCACAGAAGAGATCCCCGAGATCGTGGCTTTTACGCGGTTGCAGTGGCACCAAGGACTGTTCTTGGTCGGAGAGGAGACCTTCGAGGAAACGGACATCTTTTACGTGGATGCCGATTTTTTCGCCATTTTTTCCCATGAATTCCTGGCCGGCGATCCTACGACGGCGTTGAGTCAGTCGGGTTCGGCGGTCTTGACCGAAAGTACGGCCCGAAAGCTATTCGGCAGTTCGGATATCCTCGGCAGAATCCTTCATCTCAGGGAAGAAGGCAATCTTCAGGTGACGGCCGTTATAGCCGATGTTCCTCCGAATTCCCATTGTCAGTTTCGAGCCCTCATCTCGAACCATCGCATTCGGCAGACGATGTCTGACCTGTATACCAGCTGGGATTGGATTCGTGGGTGGTCGTACGTTCTGCTGAGGGACGGTGCGGAACCGGACGATGTGGTCCGTAAAATCAATCAGGTGGCGCTGAAACATCGCGATGAGGAGGCTGTACAATACGCGTCCCAACCGGACATCAAACTCCAGCGTATCACAGATGTTCATCTTACATCTCATCTGTTGGGGGAGTTGGAGACGAACGGCAGTATGCAGCTGGTGGTCGTGTTCTCCCTGATTGCCGTGTTCATCTTGCTGATCGCCTGCATCAATTTCATGAACCTGGCAACCGCCCGGTCTGCCAATCGCAGTAAGGAAGTCGGGATGAGAAAAGTGATGGGAGCGCAGAAAGGACATCTCATCCATCAATTCCTGAGTGAGACGGTTCTGACCGCCGCTGTCGCTCTGGCCGTTGCTCTGATGCTGGTCGTCTTGATCCTCCCGGCATTCAATCAACTCACGTCGAAGAATCTGTATCTGGATTTCCTGTCCCACGGCAATTTCTGGGGAGGCATGGCTGTTCTCATCCTGGTTACGGGTGCCGTTTCGGGCAGTTATCCTGCGTTCTATCTGTCCTCGTTCCAGCCAATCGTTACGCTGCGAAAAACGCTGTCGAGCGGCCTGCGGGGATCGGTGTTCAGGAGTGTGCTCGTCGTTCTCCAGTTTTCCGTATCGATTGCCCTTATAATTTCGACGGTGGTTATCGTACATCAGTTGAAATTCATGAAGCATAAAGATCTCGGATTCGATAAGGAACAGGTACTCGTCGTGAGTATGCGGGGAAGCCGTATACAACAGCAGGCAGGAGCCTTGAAACAGGCACTGCTGAGGAATCCAAGGATTCGTCGGGCCACTGTTTCGTTTGGCGTTCCGGGGCGTGTGCATGTCACACGGGGCATTATGTACGAGGGACAACCGGAGGACGAGCAACATGAACTGGAGTTGTTTTTTTCGGATTATGATTTTGCGCGCACGTACGGGATAAAAATCATCAAAGGACGCGATTTCTCCGAGAAGTATGGTTCCGATGCATCGGGGGCATTTCTCCTCAACGAGACGGCCGCGCGCAGGTTGGGTTGGGGCGTCGAGGCCGTCGGTAAGAAAGTCGGCTTTTCAACTGACGAGATGAAACCCGTCGTCGGTATCGTGAAAGATTTTCATTTTGCGTCGCTGCGGAGTGTCATCGCCCCCATGGGGATACTTTTAACCGAAGAGAGAGTTCGTCAATTATCCTTAAAAGTGGATAAGGAGGAACTCCAGGAAACTATCGCGTTCGTCGAAGAAACGTGGAAAACCTTCGAACCGCATCTTGAGTTTCGGTACAGGTTTACCGACTCCCAATTCGATGCTCTCTACCGCTCAGAAGACCGCTTGGGTCGCATCATCACGGTGTTTTCTGCAATTGCTATTGCCGTGGCCTGTCTTGGGCTGTTTGGCCTGGCTTCGTACACGGCAGAGCAGCGAACGAAGGAAATCGGCATTCGAAAGGTTCTGGGGGCATCGATCCCAGGACTGATCCTGATGCTTATGAGACAGTTCTTGAGATGGGTCGTTTTATCGAATGTCATCGCCTGGCCGGTGGCCTATTTCTTAATGAACCGATGGCTTCAGGAATACGCCTATCGAATAGAGTTTGGCTGGTGGATCTGTCCGTTGGCGGGTGGCGTGGCTCTGGTTGTGACTCTGATGACGGTGGGCTATCAAACGATGAAGACGACAACCGCTAATCCGGTAAAAAGTCTTCGGTATGAGTGATTCGCAGGACTACCGTGTATCTTTTTTAAGGGCTCGTCACGAGCCCTTTTTTATATATGGCTAGCTCATCGTCAACACAATCGGTTTGCCATTTTAGGATGATCCAACATCTATCATTCATTATCCGATGATATCCATGCGTTCGTATCGGAAAGGAATTTTTGCAACCAATATTATCAAAAAACGTATAGAAATAATGAGTAAAAGAATGAGGGGTGACGATGAAACTCTTATCGCGCATTGAAGAGATCATTCTCCTGTCCATCTGGCGGCTGAAAGACGAGGCCTACGGCATGGCTATCCGGGAAGAGATCATCAAGGCCACGGGCAAAAACTGGCTGCTGGGTGCCATTTACGGGCCTCTGGGACGGCTTCATAAAAACGGTTATGTGACGACGGTGAAGGGGGAGCCCACACCGGAACGAGGCGGGCGGGCGAAGGTATACTATCGCCTCACACCTGAGGGGAAAAAAGCCCTGATGGAGATTCAAAAAGTCAATGCCCATATCTGGAATGATATTCCGAAGCTGGAGTTCTAAGAATTCTATGACCGACCGACACAATAAACCTCCCAAGTTGGCTGCTTTCCTCCTGACGCGGATGATCGATAAGAATATCCGCTACGGTGCCATGGGGGATATTGAGGAGCAGGCACGAGAAATTGGCCGGGAATATGGAGCCGTCAAGGCCCGCGGATACTGGTGGGCTCAGGTGTTCGCTGCGTTTCCTGGATTCATTCACCATTCCTTCTACTGGGGTGTCGCCATGCTGAGACATTATCTGAAGACCACATCGAGGTATATTCGGAAGAACAAAGGATATTCGCTTATCAACATCCTGGGGCTTTCCATCGGGATGACATGCGTACTGTATGTCATGATGTTTGTGCGCTTCGAGCGAAGCTATGATGATTATCATCCAGACCCGGACTCCATCTTCCGCGTGGCCATGGAATTCAGGACACGGACGACAGAGAGCCTGGAGGCCATGACGTATTCCCCGATGCGGAATGTATTCAAGGAGCAGTTCCCAGCTGTGGCGTATGCTGTCCGTATCCGGCACGGAAGAGAACCGCTGGTCAAGCATGAGGATCGGATCTTCTATGAAACCCGGCAGATGTGGACAGATACGGATCTGTTTCACATTTTTTCGATTCCTTTTATCGTGGGGAACCCGTCTACGGCGCTCGACCGCCCGGGTGTTGTAGTCATCGCTCGTAAGATCGCCCAGAAGTATTTCGAATCGACAGACGTTTTGGGACGAGTCCTGGAAATCGATGGGAATGCATATGAGATCACGGGTGTCGTGGAGGATTGTCCACGCAACACCCATCTCAAGTACGAGCTCTTCCATTCCTTCCGGGATTTTGAGAACATGCGCTGGACCCGGTCCTGGACAGCCAATATGGCGTACAATTACATCAAGCTTCATGCCGGTGCAGATCGGCCGGCTTTTGAGGATCAGGTACAGAGAATCAGCGATCCGTATTCGGGCCAGAGGGATCGGGAGTTGGGATATTCACGTCTCTATTTTTTACAGAGGATTCAGGATATTCATCTCTTCTCGCACATGCACGAAGAAACAGAGCCGCCTGGTAATCCCCTCTACCTCGTGATCTGTACGGCTGTGGGCGTGCTGATTCTGTTGATCGCCTGTTTGAATTTTGTCAACCTGTCAACGGCTTTGTCGGCCCATCGGGCCAAGGAAGTGGGCATGCGAAAGGTCGTGGGAGCCCTGCGCCGTCAGCTGATGATGCAGTTCCTGGGGGATGCTCTCGTATTCTCTTCCCTCGCGTTAGTCGTCAGCTTTCTTCTGGCGAACATGCTACTCCCGACCTTCAATCAGCTTTCGGGAATGATGTTCCGAATCTCCGATATTCTCTCCATGGATTTCCTTCTTCCTCTTGTCGGTCTTTCTGTGGTAATAGGCCTGGCGGCCGGATGTTATCCCGCCGTCGTCCTCTCTCGATTCAAGCCGGTATCAACGCTTAAGGGGACTCTGCGTTCCGGGGTACGAGGCGGCGCATTGAGAAGGATTCTCGTCATCGGTCAGTTTACGATTTCCATTATCCTCATCGTTTGTACCCTGATTGTGTACCGACAGCTTGGCTTCATGAAGAACCAGAACTTGGGATTTCAGCCTGAGCAGAAACTGGTGATTCCCATGCGGGGGGGCATGACCCTGGAGGATAAATATGAGGCTATCAAGCATGAACTCACTCAGCATCCGAACGTCACCGGGGCAGCTGCTTCGGCCTATATTCTGGGGGGAAGTTTTGATACACAGTATATCTACCGTATGAACGCCGTTGACGACCGGAGACAGGTGATCAACCATCTTTACATCGACGAGGATTTCATCCCTCTATACGGGATCGATATGGCTGCTGGCAGGTCCTTCCAGAAGGCAATGCACACGGATTCCGAGGATGCCGTCATCATCAACGAAACCGCGGTTAATGCCCTGGGATTTCTGACACCTCAGGAAGCCGTTGGTCAGCAGGTTGAATCCGGACCCGACGGGAATATTCGTACCATCGTCGGAGTAACGGAAGATTTTCATTACAAAGGGCTGGCCTCGGAGATACAACCGATGGTGATGAAAATTTACCCCCCACGTTTTTACAACATCACACTGTCCGTGAGAACGGATAATCTGCAAAAGACCCTCATTTTTGTGGATCGGAAACTCAAAGAGCTCTTCCCCAACAATCCGCTTGCTCCCTTTTTTTTGGATACATACTTCAACCGTCAGTACCAGAAGGAGGAACAGGTTGGCCGGTTGTTCGGAACGCTGTCATGCCTGGGTCTTTTTATCGCTGCCCTGGGACTGTTGGGTTTGATTTCGTTCACGGCTGTACAACGAACCAAAGAGATCGGTATTCGCAAAGTATTAGGGTCATCCGTCCTCGGTATCATCGCACTCCTGACCCGGGACTTTACCAAGCTGGTGCTCCTGTCCAACCTGATAGCCTGGCCTGTCGCTTATTTATTGATACAGCGGTGGCTTGTTCAGTTCCCCTACCGCACAGCCATCGGTCTTGATGTATTTTTTCTATCTGGTATGTTGGTATTGACCGTTGCCGTCATTTCGGTAAGCTATCAATCGGTTAAGGCGGCTGTTACCAATCCGGTTCGAGCCCTGCGTTATGAATGACAGGGGTATACAAAGGCAAATTCGAGCCCCGAATCGTCTGGTAACAGGATCGGCAACGGTCATTAACGCTAGAAAGGCACGGATCGCTTGATGAAGCATCAATCCGGAAAACATCCCCCTCGAATCGCCACGATGATTCTGGAACACATTCTTGATAAAGGGATTCTGTACGGTGCCATGGGTGACCTTGAAGAGCAGTTTCATGTTGCTGTAGAGACACGGGGCTATTCCGGGGCGGTTATCCAGTACTGGCTGTACGTCGTCATATCGATGCCTGAATTTATAAAATCCATATCGTCAGGGAGTATGAGCATGTTCAAGAACGTCTTGAAGATAACTTTTCGAAACATGAAAAAACATAAAGGATATTCGTTCATCAATATCACCGGTCTTGGCATGGGCATGGCGTGCTGTATTCTCATCTTACTCTGGGTCCGGGATGAATTGAGCTACGATAGGTATCACGAGCATGCGGATCGTCTTTATCGGCTCACGTGGGCAGAGGAGGTTGGAGGTGTGCATACTCACTTTGCCATGTGTCCGTTTGTGGCAGTGCAGACGTTTGCAGAAGAAGTTCCAGAAATTACTGCCTATACACGTCTGGTGAAACGGACCGGCTTGATAACACGGGGAGATCAGAAATTTGAAGAGAAGGATATCGGGTACGTGGATCCC
>CAZTKR010000209.1:0-6914 GCA_964614115.1 uncultured bacterium
CTGGAAGAACGGGGCCAGATGTTTGGTTTTAGCCTGGACAACATGGCGCTCATCCCGTATTCTGTATTCCAGAAAGTTTTCGGTTCCCGGCGCTCGTTTGAAATTCAGGCAAAGGCATCGGACCCAGAAATAATGGACGAACTCATTGACGAATTGACAGGGCTCATGCGGCGTATTCGAGGCATCGAAGCAGGGCGCTCCAACGATTTCTCCATCAATCAGCAAAGCCAGCTCATAGACATGTACCGGAATATGACTCGAGTGCTCTGGATTGTCCTCATTGGCATCGGCTCCATTGCTCTGCTGGTCGGCGGTATCGGCATCATGAACATCATGCTGGTCTCGGTGTCGGAGCGTACGCGAGAAATCGGCATCCGTAAAGCCATCGGAGCCAAAAGACGAATCATCATGTGGCAGTTTCTCGTTGAATCGATGCTGATTTCCGGTATCGGTGTCACCATCGGTATAGGCATCTCCATGGCCCTTGCACTGCTTATCAGGTCCGTTTCGCCCATTCCAGTGAATATCTCCACGTGGGTACTGTTTCTGGGTATAGGCTTTACGATTACCATCGGGATGTTTTTTGGAATATATCCGGCTTCAAAAGCGGCCCGGTTGGATCCCGTAGAGGCGCTTCGGTATGAATAGACTCTATCCTATTTTGAGGACATAACATGCAGATTCAAGAGAACATGACCCTCGCTTTCGATGTCGTGCGGAACCATAAGATGCGTTCTTTCCTGACGTTGTTGGGGATCATCATTGGCGTATCGGCCATTATCGGCATGCAGTCCCTCATCAGGGGGTTCCAAAAAGACATCGAAAGACAGATGCAGCGGCTGGGAGCCAGCGTATTTCAAGTTCAAAAGTATCCGGCTATCCAGATGGGCGGGAGTGATCGTGAGCGGTACCGCAACCGGAAGGATATCACCATGGGGGAAGCAGAGGTCATAGAGAAAAACTGTAGATTCGTGGAATATGTAGGGCCCGAGGTTTGGCGATACGGCGTAATAGTTAAGTACAAAGATAAGAAGACAAGCCCGACCATGACCCTGGCCGGTGGCGTTCCGGCGTTTTTCCCCAACAATAGTTATTACATCGAAGAGGGGAGAGCGTTGACGGAGATCGATGTGGAGCATAACCGTCATGTGATTGTTCTGGGTCAGGAGACTCTCGAAGAGCTTTTCCCGTACCAGAGCCCCATCGGCGAGGATGTCATCATCGACGGCCATCGGTATGAGGTGATCGGTACCATCGAAGAGCAGGGTTCGAGGTTTGGCGAGAGTAAAGACAATCGTGTGGTCATCCCCATCAAGGTCTACCAGAAGTATTACGGAAAAGAGGAGTCGATCAACATTACCCTTCAGTCGAAGACGCCGGAGCTCTTCGAGGCAGCCCAGGAGGAGGTCATCGGTGTGCTTCGCGCCTATCGAAAGGTCCCGCCTGGGGAGCCCAATGATTTTGAGGTCTGGTCCACGGACACGCTCCTGGAGTCGTTTAACAACATGACGCGAGCGGTTCGCATCGGCGCCATTGTGATTGTTTCGTTCGCCCTTCTGGTGGCAGGTATCGGGATCATGAATATCATGCTGGTCTCGATCACTGAACGTACACGAGAGATCGGCATACGGGCGGCCATTGGTGCAAAGCGCCGAGACATTTTAACGCAATTTCTCGTGGAGGCCATTTTTCTGTCCGAAGTCGGAGGGATTATCGGTATTCTGGTCGGTGTCGGCATCGGACAATTCGTGGCCATGGTCTCACCCGTACCATCCGCGATTCCCTTTTGGACGATCGTACTGGGATTCGGATTCTGTTCCTTGGTCGGCTTAATTTTTGGAGTTTATCCTGCAACAAAAGCGGCCAAGATGGATCCCATTGAAGCGTTGAGGTATGAATAAAGAAGAACCATTGGAATTCAAAGAAATCGAAAAGGAGTTATAAATATGGATATGCATGAAGAAATGAAGGGGGAGGTGCTTGTGATTGCCTTGGAAGGCGAACTGATGGGGGGTGAGGAATCGAAAAGGCTGCAAGATCGGATCACACGGGCAATTCAAGAAGACACGATTTCAGTCGTACTGAACATGGACGGCGTGAAGTGGATGAACAGTTCCGGCTTGGGCATGTTGATGGCCAGTCTTACGACGTTACGGGGAAGCGGTGGGGATATTCGATTGGCCCTTGTATCGGATCGTGTGCGGCGTCCTATCGAAGTCACAAAACTCGATAAAGTCATCAAGATGTATAAATCGGTGGACGAGGCGGTCGATAGTTACAAGGGGGGAGATTGATATGGACCCGTTGACAAGAGAGACGATTGTAAAGAAGATAGAGAATGGTGAGTCGCTGTCGGGCGCCGATCTCTCCCAGGCGGATCTTTCGTATTCCAATCTCAAGAAAGCGGATTTTAGTAACGCCAATCTGAACGGTGCTCACCTTCAGAATGCGAACCTCGAGGGTGCCAATCTACAAGGAGCCAATCTTGAGAATGCCTTTCTCTTCGGATCGAATTTAAAAGATGCCAATCTGGAAGGAGCCAATCTCACCAAGACAAACCTGCAGGATACGAATCTGGAGGGAGCCAACCTGAAGGGCGTCAATTTGAGCAATCTTTCGCTTTTTGGGGCTCAACTGGATGGGGCAAATTTAGAAGGGACTATCTTGATTCGGGCAAAATTGAAGCGGGCCAGTCTTGTCGGTGCAAATCTGAAAGGGGCCGATTTTAGCAATTCCCATCTTCAGCGGGCCGTTTTCAAGAAGGCCGATCTCTCAGGTGCTAACTTTCAAGGTGCAAATTTAACCAATGCCGATTTAACCGATGCTAAGACCGAGGGTGCGATTTTCGATTAAAGACCGGGACAGAGAAGATAGATGAATCTCAAGGAAGTTTTCGGCGTTGCGATGGGAGCTCTGAGGGCGAATAAACTTCGCTCTATTCTGACGACACTGGGCATCGTCATCGGTGTCATGACGGTTATCGGCATGATGACCATCATACGGGGCATTAATGTCACCGTTGAGCGCGAACTCGCCCTGATCGGGACGAACACGTTTTATGTCAGAAAATTCCCGGCTATTGTGACGCACGGTATCGAGCGGAGGTACCGGAACCGCAAGGACGTCACCGTCGATCAGGCAAAGGCCATCGAGGACAGGGCGACTCTGGTATCGAGCGTGACGCCGGAACTGTATACGTGGGGTCAAAGGGTTCGGTATGGGGGAGAGAAGACCAATGCCGACGTGAATGTGATCGGCGCTGCCGAAGAATGGCAGACGATCAACGGACGTTTTGTGGACACCGGCCGTTTCCTCCAGTCCATTGATATCCGTGCGTCCAGAAAAGTGTGTATCATCGGGAAAGACGTAGTGGAAACCCTGTTTCCGTTCCAAGATCCCATTGGTTCTGAGGTTCGAGTCGGTCCTGAGAAGTTTGAGGTGGTGGGCGTTCTGGAAGAGAAAGGTAGTTCATTTGGTCAGAGTGAGGACAATTATGTCATCGTCCCTTACACGACCTTCCAGCACGTGTTCGGCAAGAAATCGTTCATTCAGATTGCCATTCAGGCCAGACGTCCGGAACAACTGGATGCAACCATCGATGAAGTGATCGGCATTCTGCGCGTCGAAAGAAAAGTGCCACCAGGCGAAGAGAATGATTTTGAAATTCTTACAAAGGATTCTCTGATGGATACGTGGCGGAACTTAACGAAGATTGTGTTTGCAGCCGCTGTGGGTATTGCCCTGATTTCCCTGCTAGTGGGCGGTATCGGGATCATGAACATCATGCTCGTATCCGTAACCGAGCGTACCCGAGAGATCGGTATCCGGAAATCAGTGGGTGGTAAACGAAGAGATATTTTGTGGCAGTTTATCGCAGAGGCCATCGTACTCTCGGCCGTGGGTGGCATCATCGGGATTGGGTTCGGGATAGGCCTTGGCAAGCTCGTCGGTTCTGTAACACCCCTGCCGGCCGCCGTACCCGTCTGGGCCATCTTTGCTGGATTGGGATTTTCATCCATCGTCGGACTTTTTTTCGGCATCTATCCGGCTGCCAAGGCGGCGCGTCTGGATCCCATCGTGGCGTTGAGGTATGAGTAAAAATCGGATGCGTTGTACGATTATGGATTGATTCTTTTTAAACAGAAAAACAAAGATACATTTCAAAGAGCCGATGGGACTGTGCCATCGGCTCTTTTATCTGTCACACATATCGGTTTTATAGTATCTGTTTGAAAAGACTAGCCACTTTGTTTTACTATCCAGCAATCCTAACACAGTCGGTGGTTACTTCCCTATATTTAGCTATCCTAAAAAATGGATTGTCCTCTAAATTCCATACAGGATCACGGCGATATGGCCTGTTCGATAAAGGTAGAAAGGTCTGCTTTTAACTGGATCAAGCTGTTCTTTTCGATGTACATCATGTGGCCTGCTTCGTAAAAGCCCATGATCACATTGTTCCGCAGACTCTCGTCCAAACCCATGTGAGAAAACGTATACTCCGTGGCAAGAAAGGGTGTGGCAAGATCATAAAAACCGTTGGCCACGAAGACTTTAAGATTTGGATTCTTCGTCATGGCCTCTCGCAGTGTTTCGGCTACGTTGACGTACCGATTCCGGTACTGTCCGTAATTCCAGGGGCCTACATTTCCAGTCAGGATTTCATAAGGCAGATCGCTCTCGAATTCAAGATCACGACGGATATAATCATTCAGGGTTGCCGTATAGGGGCCCTGGATGGCCGCATAGCTGGGATCGAATTCATATAGCTCTCCGGCCGCGTCATAGTCGATGCCCGTGAACCGGCTGTCGAGCCTGCCGATGGTTTGTCGTTGTTCTCTGAGGAGTTCTTTGACGAATCGATAAATGTTTATTCGTAGGTTCGTCTGCTCGATGTATTCGGAAGACAGCCCGGTGAGTCTCGATAGTTTCTGAACGGTCGTTTCATATTCAGCTGAAGTCAGGTTGTCTCCCTTCATCAGGACGGACGCGTATTCGCCCAGAGCGTAGGCCTTGGATTCGGCGAGGGCTTTCTGTAGATCGTCCTGCAAATCGCCTTGAAGTTTTTTATGATACCAGGCCGTGGCTGTGAATGTGGGAAGGAACAGGATGTGGGGAAGGTCGTTTCCCCTGTCGAATCTGGCGGTCTGGAAATTGAGGATCGAGGACACGAGCATGATTCCGTTGAGGTACAGGCCGTGACGTTCCTGCAGGTGTCCCGACAACCCGGCGGCACGGGTGGTACCGTAGCTCTCTCCAATCATGAATTTAGGGGAGGCCCACCGTTTAAATCGCGTTGTGTAGAGCCGGATGAACTCGCCCACGGATTGAACATCTTCTTCGATACCGTGGAATTGTTTGGGATCTTCTTCCGGCAGGGCACGGCTGAATCCCGTGCTAACCGGATCGATGAATACCAAATCTGTCTTGTCCAAGAGAGAATACTCATTCTCGATCAGCCGGTACGGCGGAGGGAGCGCATGACCATCGTCATCCATCAGCACGCGTTTAGGGCCGAGCAGCCCCAGGTGCAGCCATACGGACGAAGAGCCGGGTCCGCCGTTGAACGAAAAGGTGATGGGACGGCGTCCAACATCCTCAGCACCGATCTTCGTGTAGGCGATGAAGAATATAGTCGCTTTGGGATCGTCTATGTCCTCTTTCAGCAACATCGTTCCGGCGGTGGCCCTGTATTTTATTTTCTTCCCTTCGACGGTGACTTCATGGATCGTTTCTTTTATTTCTTCTTTAATGTCACTTTTTTTCTTCACAATCTCTTCCGACGCATTGCCTGAATCATCCTCTTTGACCATCTGGCCTTGAGATGCATGAATACAAAAGGTGATAGTCCATATGATAATTATGGAGATGAGATATTTTTTAACCATGTATGAGTCCTCCTTAACGTGTTGGAGTATACGCATCTATGTTGAATTTTATTATACGCTGACCTTCTCGATGTAAAAATTATTCATTTTCATGATCGTTTCTTCATGTCCTGAATGGAATGCACATCTTTTTCGGGTATAAGGGTGCCCCTGCCGGAGGTGAGTACGTAGACATGGGCGGCTTCGTCGATCTCCTCGGCGATATTCAAGGCTTCGACCATAGTGCCTCCTGTCGTAATCAGTCCGTGATTCTGCAGGAGCAGGGCTTTTTGCTTTTTATCACTAAAATGATGCTCAACGATGTCTGCCAACTCGGATGATCCTGGGACATGGAAGGGAATCAGCGCCAGGGGATGGGCGAGGTAGACAAATCCGGGAGTCATGGGGGGCAGGCTGTTGGGTCCCGGCTTTAGCAGGGTGGAAACGGCCACGATATGGGCACTATGCACGTGGCAGACTACATGAACATTACTCCGCACTTTGAAAATTCGATGATGCATGGGGAATTCTTTGGAAGGCGGAGTCTCTTGGTAACTTTTACCTCGACTGTCCACAGTGACGACCGTATCCTGGGTCATGTCCCTGAGACAAATGCCTGAGGGCGTGGTCAAGAACTTATCGCCGAGCCTGGCCGATACGTTGCCGCCAACGCCTGAGACCAGGTGCCTTTCGTAGAGAAGGCGGCAGAAGGAAGCAAAAGATGCCCGCGTAGGAGGGTGTGTTGAGATGGTTTCCGACATGATCCTCATCGAAGTACGACGTGATGAACGATAACCGAAATCGTTGTTATCGAATTAAAATAATTCGGTCGACAAAAGCAAGAGGTTTTTCATTTATATCGAGAGACACGGGAATGTTAAAAGAGATCAGGATTTATAATACCGTCCATCGAAAAAGAAAAAGGTCACTATGAATCCCAATCCTTATAAAAAATTTGGATAATATCGATGACCTTATTAAAGTGAGCTATAGATTGTGTAAATTAATGTTCGCAATTTAAGTTCTTTGAAAAGAGCAAAGGTCATC
>CAZTKR010000210.1:0-6903 GCA_964614115.1 uncultured bacterium
CTCCTTGTTGACCACACCCTTGATGAGTTCGGTTTTAATCTCTACCCCCTTGACTCGGGCCAACTCTGAAATATAATTCAGGTATCGTTTGCCGTCCTGCTCAAGATCCTGCTCATAATCCATTTCTTCGATCCTCACAAAAATCTTGGCCTTCACGAGCTCCTTCAGCAGGCTTACGTTCACCACATAAAGTGCCCAGAGTTCAGCCCCCATCGTCCTGGAAAGCGTGATCGCATACTGCGCCGCGGCGATGCACCCTTCCGAGCCGTCTACAAAAAGGAGTATTTTTTTTACAGGTCCTTCCATCATTTACTCCTTCCTTTTCTCCAACCTCTCCTTTACGAGTTTGAGGGTTGCAAACATTTCTCGTTCACTCTCCTCCAGCGTATCTTCGATATACTTGATCGATTCCCTGAAATCCGGTAATGCTATTTTCTCCAATGCATTCACCCGCCGCATCGTCTTCCTCAATTCCTCGGCAATACGCATCAGAGAGATACGCATGCCCGCCAGTTTGCCCAAATCGTCTAAAATGCCTTTAAAACGTGCGATGGATTCATCGGCCCAGGCAGAAGTCTCCCCCGGACTGTAATACGGTGCATTGTCTTTGATCTGAATATCTACCTGAGGAATGTTCACTCCCATCAGCCGACGCATATGGATCGTAATATCCGATTCCACATTTACCGCAGGAGCAACGTTGGACAACGCCCGACGTCCCATGGCGAGGACAGCATTCTGCAACGCTTCGAATGCCTTGGCCAGCGCCTTCTCAACATTCTCCTGAGCATCGGATGTCTGATCGACCAACCCCATCAACTCCACAACCAATATCTGCCGTTTCTGCTCCAGAAGATTGTATCCCTCCCGTGTAAAAGACATATCCCTCCGGAGCTTCATTAAGTTTGTTTTTGTGGGTATGACTTTGTAACGTGCCATAATCTCTATCCAAGAGCCGAATAGGCAAAGCCTTTAAAGGAATACTTCAACAGCTTCATGACTTGAATTTTTTTTGACGTTTAAATATGCATTCGCGTTTTTGACTCAATGCATAAATCCCTTTGCCAAAGTAAGCGATTCCCGATTACGAATCGGTCCTCTGTGCTCCTGAAACCACGCCACGGTCTTTGCCATGCCTTCTTTCAGAGCCACTTTAGGTTGAAATCCCAACACCCTACTTGCCTTGGAGATATCCAGAACACCATCCCGGATCGTGTAATCCAGATAATCGGCAAATCGATACGGTTTCATGCCCAGCAGGTCTCCGACAGACTGCAAAAACACGGCAACCGGTTTGGCCAGCCAGTAGGGTACAGACCATCGAGGTGGCGACACATTCAGCGATTCGGCCACGACGTCCATGATTTCCCGGTATGTCGGCGAGATATGGCGCCCTATGACGAAGTGTTCGCCCACGGCCTCTTCCTTTTCCGCTGCTAAAATCATAGCATCAACGACATCCGACACGTACACCATGTTCAGCCGATGTATCCCTCCATCAATGTGGGGTAGCCAGCCCTTCTTCACCCACCAGATGAGTTCAAGAACACCGATTCGTGCCCTGGGACCATAGATGAACGATGGCTGAATGACAGTGGCCGACAAGCCTCTGGCCCGGTGTGCCTGAAGGACGATTCTCTCACCCTCCAGCTTGGTCGCTTCGTAGGCATTCGTCGGATGTTGTTCCACGCGCTCATCGATGTATTGGCTGCTCCACCTGTAAAAGCCGACGGAACTCACATGAACGAAGCGGGCAATCCCGGCATCACAGGCTAAGTTGACAAACTCCCTCAGGGCATGGATATTCACTTCCTGGAAAGTCTTCTCGGGCAGGGAAAAATCGACGGCCGCGGCTGTGTGAAAAACAGCGTCCACACCATCACAAGCTCTTTGCAGGGAATCTGGATGCAGCAGATCCCCGCGGATGATCTCGATATCGGCTTTATGGATGTGCTCACGAATATTTTCCAAGGAACTTGTCGGTCGAGCCAGGATGCGGACATTCGTCCCCAAGGCCACCAGTCTGTCGACTAGGTGGCTACCCAAAAAGCCCGTGCCCCCCGTCACGAGAATGCACGTCATGTCTGCGATTTTTAACACACCCGTTTCGATCACATCAAATTCATTAAAATCATCAAAATAAAAAAACCCGATACCGAGAATATCAGGAACAGCCCGATCCAAAAGCCCTTCCGTGATTTCAGCCGTTCCCGGCCCAGGAGTCCGTTCACCTTAAGCAACCGTTCGATCAATCCATCGCGACCCTCCCTGGGGATAGCATCCACGCGAGGAGGAAGAATCTGGGTAATCTCTTTGGCACGGGCCGTTAAAACAGGCCCTTCCATCTGCCGCAACGTACGCACATTCTGCTGGATTCCCTCCATCAGGGTAACCACATCCTCGTTCAGGCCATGGGTATTTGCTTCGGTAATCAGCATCTTCATACGGTCTTTCAGCCGCTTCATGAACTTGAAATAGAACGACATCCGTATTGTCCAGGCAAATAGGAGAGCGTCCAGAACCAGGAATGCCAGGGCATAATACCCCAGCCATCCCATTGTGGCCGACTGATTCCACGTACCATGAAGTAGAACAGAAGCGATAAACCCGGGAATTAAGAGCCACCATTTATGCTTCCGTTTCGCCAACCCCAGAAAAAAGCCGCTAACGATATTGATAAATATATGTCCGGACACGACTCTGAAGAGCACGATCTTCTGAAGAGCCGAATGATAGGCACCCATCTCTCCCGTCTGAATTCCGTATATATAAGGACTGATAACGAACTGGAACGAATAACCCACATTCTCCAGAACGGCAAACCCGGCCGCCACGAGCAGATAATAAATAATCCCGTCGGTCTCTTCGTTGAACGATTTCAGCGGCCAAACGAAGCCCAGGACGATGAGCAACTTGAGGAGTTCTTCGAAAAAGCCGGCCACGATATAATTATGAACGAGTACAGAAAAATCCCATTGATAATGACTGAATAAGAAACCTTTAAGCTTGCCGAAGAGAAACGTCATCAATATGGTGAAGATATAGATCCGCACCAGTGTCCAGGGAGGCTCCTTCTCATTGATATCCAGAAAGTAAATGAGAAGAACGAGGCAGGCACTGGCCAGTACATTGGCTATAACAATATCGCCCAGCATACAAATCTCCTTTTACGGACTCATCGCAAGAGAATCATTTTACGAACCTCTTCATAAGCACCGGCCCGTAATCTGTAAACATACACACCGCTGGATAGAGGTACGCCATTAGCCGTGCCATTCCATTGAACCGTATATTGACCTTTTTCCTGGTCGGTATCCACGAGCCGGATCACCTCCCGTCCCTGCACGTTGTGAACGGTGAGCACCACATGACTTGCTTCGGCCAAACGGTAACCGATGGTAGTTGACGGGTTGAACGGATTCGGATAATTCGACTCCAAGCGAAAATCCCACTGGACCGGCTTCCCTTCCTCTTCAACGTGGGTGTTTTCAAAAAGCTCGCGCCACTTATCACGGGCGATCACGGCATTGGCCTTTAGGGCATCCTCGCTGAATCCGCCCAATACGGCAAAGCCCACCAGTACCGAGTCTCCCGATGCCAAATTCAGAGGACCTACGCCTAAAACATGGGAGTAATCGGATGGCAACGTACCCACTATGGGTTGAATCCCCCCTGTAAGATGGGTCCATTTCTCGTAATCATGGTACCCATCGTAGAGTTCGCCAGGATTACTGATCGACTTGTAATTATCGGCACCCCCTTCACTCACGACCTGAAGTCCGGCATAAACCGACTTTATATCGCTGTACACATATCCCAGGCTGAGGTCTGCATCATAACCCGGCTGATTGACACTTGCAAAATCATCTCCACCGACATCCCAATCCATGAAAAGCCCAAAATAAAGACTCGGGTAGGACGATGTTGACATGTTGCGAATCCAGTAGGCCAGGAGTATGTATTCATCGTCCGGGTGATCGTAAAACGTCAGGGTTGTCTGAGAAACCCACAGATTGTTGGATCGAAGGGCGCCCTCGTCGTTGAAAACGGCTCTGCCCTGCTCATCGGCCATGTCCCCCGGCCTTCGGATGATGACCTCCCCACCAGGAGCCGTGGAAAAATCATCGTTTTGAAAACTTTGATTCGATCCCCTGGCCACGTCGGAAATGCGGCTGATCTGGGTGGCGGCCATCACGGCTCCCTCGAACAGATGATTCTCCCCGTGGAAAACAAACCCTTCTCCGACGAGGTTGGTTGGGTAATCCCAGAATCCCAGCCTGCCGTTGGACGATATTGTCAGCCGAACCTTTCCGCCACAAACGGTATACGGCGAGATGATAAAATGGAAATGATCCAAATCCCGATACGTAACACCCGATGTGACCTCGACAAAGACATTGATCCTTTGCCCTCTCCTGGCGCTTGGAGATATGAGAAGCCGTACCGGATTTCCGGTGTTTTGCCACTCTTCCTGCGTGGCCAGGGATGGAATGGTCAATCGAGAATTTTGGATGGTCACATTTGGGTGATTCGTCGTAATGTTGAGAGAAATATTCGTGGCCGGTTGCAAATAATTCTTCATAGCCAGTGTGAGAAGTACTTCCTCACCGGGATCGAATATCCCATCCCCATTGCTCCCCGCACCTTCTATCAAGTCCGCCTCGGTCAACTGGATGGATGGCGACTGGACAGTCAGAGCACGGTAGGCATTCGCCCGACCGTATCCCAACCGATCGGTATACGTCGGATTCAAGTGATCGATGGGATCGGCGGACACGCGAACCTGCTCTCCGGCTTGGATACCCGACCACTCAGGATGTACACTCTTGACCAGGGCAGCCATACTAGCCACCAGGGGAGTACAAAAAGAAGTCCCACTCCAGTATGCATAGCCGGCCATTCCATGAAGCGTGAACATCTGGACACCGGGTGCAGATACATCCACTGTATACCCGTAACTGGAAAAATTGGCTTTGCAATCATTCATATCAACCGCAGCCACCGACAGCGCTTCCCGGAATGCAGCAGGATAAACTTCACCCTCCGTTCCTTCATTGCCTGCCGCCGCCACGACCAGCACACCCAGACTACAGGCATGTGCGATGGCTTCCCGCTCGAGGTTGGATGCGCTACCACCACCCAAGCTGATGCTGATGGCATCCGCGCCGTTATCCGCTGCGTATACGATTCCATAAGCCGTGATATGAGTATAAATCGTTCCATCCTGGGTCATGACTTTCACGGGCATAAGCCGTGCGTTAAACGCCAGTGAGGCTATGCCGATACCGTTATCCGTCACCGCGCTGGCCACGCCCGCCACGGCTGTCCCGTGCCAGCGAAGATCGTCGTCCAGTGCGGGATTCTGCTCATATGTCGGATTGTTGTCTTCATCACCGAAATCCCAGCCAAACACATCATCGATGTACTCATTGCCGTCGTCGTCGATGCCGTTGTTCGGAATTTCATTCGGATTAGTCCATAGGTTGTCCGCCAAGTCCGGATGGTCCAGGTTAAAACCGCTGTCGACGATACCGATGAGAGCATTACTCGCACCTCGAAGATCCCAGGCGGCCTGAGCCTGAACCTTGTCCAAGTACCACTGCTGATCTATCTCTGCATCGTTGGGTTCGTAAAGCGCCTTGCGTTCGTACGCCGGTTCCACCCAAGTCACCGAGGGATCCTCGGACAGGATAGAACATGCCTGATAGACATCCATTCCAGGGGATAATCGGATAAGATATATACCGGAAAGTCGTGTGCCTTCATGGTGATGGGCATGAAACATGGGCTTTATGGAAACCGCTTGCACGCTCTGGAGTTTTTGTTCCCAAGGGCTACCCTTCGATTTTTTCATGGGAGACGCCATGCGCTTCACGATGACGATACCCGGCATGATGGATGAACGCGAATCAACCGGATAAACGCCCGAAACGGCGGATTGGGCGACCTCCGAGCGTGAATAGACGATGGGGCGTCCTGTATTCAATGAGCTCCATCCATCTCCGATTCCCATTAGCAGAAGGATGGCCACCTTCAGTCTCATATTCATAAAATCCCCTCACTTCTTATAACTATATAACAACAACGCCTGAATCCGATTGACCAGGTCTTGCGTCTCGACGGGTTTATAAAGATACTCATCGGCCCCGTGCTGAAGTGCCGACTGCTTTTCCACGTTATCCTTACTCGCCGTCAGTACGATCAGGGGAATTTTGCTCGTAAAGGGCATCTTTTTGAGCACCCGAAGCGCATCCATGCCGTCTCTGCTTCGGATCGCAGTCTCCAGTAAAATACACCCAGGCCGGATCATCTTAGCGCTTCGGACGCCTTCATTTCCTTTTTGAACAACGATGGGTGTGTATCCTTTTTGTCTCAGAGCGTGTTCCAGAGGGAATGTCACGTTTTGATCGTCATCGATGATCAAGACGATCTTTCCCTTTTCCTGATCATCGGCACTGAGCCACTGGCGATGTCCCGTAAGAACGGCGATCTCCTCAAACACTGTCTTTAAAATGTCAGCCCTGCCCAAGACATGCCGCATTCCGCAGTACTGTGCATAGACGACGTAATCCTCACTCAAATCATCCGAAAGGATGGCCATGGGAGGCGGCTTCTGCTCTCCCTTCTTGAAAAGTTCCTGGAGCTTACGAGTCATTCCCCAAAGATCCAGGTCCTTGAATAAACCATCGATCAAGACCAGATTCCAAGTGTGATGCAGGACCTTTTCATAAAAAGCATCCGGATCACTTTTAAATATTTTATAGCCGGTTTTTCCTTTTGATCTCATATACTCTTCCGTCTTTTCATCTACTTCAAAGATCCCGAATTTCCCACCGGCTTCAATGGCCATATTGGCCATTGCAAACCTTGAATCCATAGATAATTCTTCTACTGCAGATCCGG
>CAZTKR010000211.1:0-6892 GCA_964614115.1 uncultured bacterium
AAAATCATTAATTTTTCTTGTCTTTCTCATTCTATAAGAATATCATATATTTAATACTAATCAAGTCATAATTCAGAGGTTGAGTGTGATTTTATTAATATCATCCAAATATTTGAATCCACCTGTTCAACATTTTTTCTCAACACAAACGATTAGGAGGGATCAATGAATATAAAGAGAAATTTCCTGACCAGCCTTATCATACTTCTATCCATCTTACATAATCGTGGTTTGGCCGAAAAAACAACCGTTGCAGTCGGTTCTTTTGAAGTGATTGGAGAAATTAATGATGCTGAATATTATCGGCATAGTCTTCCGCTTGCCATCTCTAATAATCTTTCTAAAATTTCTGATTTGCATGTTGTCGAACGATCAAATTTGAAAAGAATCCTTGATGAACTAAATCTTTCCCAGTCGGGGATCGTTGATGAGACGACAGCCCACCAAGTTGGAAACATGCTGGGAGCGAAGATAATGCTTATTGGATCTGTTCAGAAGATGGAAGATAATATCCGTGTTATGGTGAGGGGAGTGAATGTATCAACGAGCAGGATCGATTTTTCTGTGGAAAAGACGGTATCCATACGCAGCAGCCGTGATCTATTTGAGTTGGAGGATGTGCTAACACAGAAGATTATATCAAATCTCATTTTTATCGGTCAAGCCAACCCTGAGTTTGAGTTTTATACTCTGTATAAAGACAAACAGGGTAAAATGCAAATTCTTCCAGAAGGAAAGATGCTTCGTGCAGGGGATGAGTACGCGTTGTATATAAAGCCTATCGATTTGTGTTATCTTTATGTCTTTCAGATCGATGGAAAAGGAAAAACCTATCGGTTGTTTCCCAATGAAACATACAAAACTGCGGAAAATCCCATTCGGCCCGGGGAACGTTACTGGATTCCCAATACCGAGAAAAATTTCTTTCTCGATGAGTCATATGGGAGGGAACATATTTATGTATTTGCCTCACCCAAACGGATTCCAAATTTCGAAGGAGATTCAAAAGTACAAATAGATCTTGGAGATGAGAATCTGGAGACCATGGGACCGGGCGGCGTGACAGATAAAGACAATGTGATAGAGGTGCAGGCTGTGATCAAGCGGATACAACAGAGTGGAGGTGTGGTACACCATATCTGGTTCTGGCATCGGTAGGTGGAAACAAGATGAATAAATACCTAATATTTATATTTTGTTTTATAGTTGCGACCCCCTCTTTTGGACAGGAAGAAAATGAACTGCAAAGACATCATGATGAGGGAGTTGCCCTTTATAAAGAGTCTGATTATAAAGGGGCAGCTCAAAAATGGGAACAAGGATTACAAATTGCGAGAGAAAGCGAAAATAAAGCCGCCATGGCTTTATTTCTTAACAATCTTGGTCTTGTATACAGTATCTTCGGCGACTTTCCCAATGCGCTTACCTATCACGAGGAAGCCCTAAAGATCGATAGAGAGATCGGCGACCGGATGGGTGAGGGAAACACCCTGAGCGACATCGGCAATGTCTACATTGGTCTCAACGACTTTCCCAAGGCCCTCATCTATTTCAAGGAGGCTCTGAAGATAAATAGTGAGATCGGCGACCGGATGGGTGAGGGACGCGACCTGAACAACATCGGAGTTATCTACAGGAATCTCGATGACTACCCCAAGGCGCTCACCTATCACGAGGAAGCTCTGAAGATCGAAAGAGAGATCGGCGACCGGATGGGTGAGGGAAACACCCTGAGCAAAATCGGCAATGTCTACATCGATCTCGGCGACTTTAACAAGGCCTTCTCCTATTTCGAGGAAGCTCTGAAGATCAAAAGAGAGATCGACGACCGGATGGGTGAGGGACGCGCCCTGAGCAAAATCGGCAATGTCTACATCGATCTCGGCGACCTTCCCAAGGCACTTACCTATTACGAGGAAGCCCTAAAGATAGAAAGAGAGATCGGCGACCGGATGGGTGAGGAAAACACCCTGAGCGACATCGGCAATGTTTACATCGATCTCGGCGATTTTAACAAGGCGCTTACCTATCACGAGGAAGCCCTAAAGATAGAAAGAGAGATCGGCGACCGGATGGGTGAGGGAGCCACCCTGAACAACATCGGAATTGTCTACAACGGTCTCGGCGACTTTCCCAAGGCCCTCATCTATTACGAGGATGCCCTGAAGATCAGAAAAGAGATCGGCGACCGGAAGGGTGAAGGATTCGACCTGAACAACATCGGAATTGTATATAGGGATCTGGGTGATTACGAAAAGGCAATTGCTCACTACGAAGAATCACTGAAAATTAGTAAAGAAATCGGCATACCAACAGATGTCCCTGAACTGAATATCGCCGATATCTGGCTCAAAATGGGGGAGTATGAAAAAGCTGAAGAAATCTATAATAAACTTGGAAGTTATGTTCGGTTTGGTATATTGCACTTACTAAAACGCGATTACAGTGATGCCATTATTTACTTCAAGAATTCACTACAGTATGCATTAGATAATAGGATTTCCACATTATTATTTACAGATCATACGGGATTGGGTCAGACTTATGAATTTCTTCATATAGACAGTCTTGCACTTATACATTATCAACAGGCCATCGACTTGGCCGAAACCCAACGGGAAGGCCTTGAGGAGAATGAAAAGTCCCGTTTTCTTGCTGCAGAACTATTATTCTTCAAGCGCATCGCACCCTACGAAGGGCAGGTGCGCGTTTTAGTGGCAATGGAACAATTCAGTAAAGCTTTTTTCTATTCAGAAAACCTGAAAGCAAGAGTACTTGCAGAAGCCATGGCAAAAAGGCATGGACATCAAGAAGTGGGCATGCCTGCAAATTGGGTGAGTTATGAAGACAGCCTCATCACTACGATTCGAGGCTTACGTAGGGAAATGGAGGCACTGTATAAAACCGATAGCATGGATTTATATGCCGAAAAAGAAGATCACCTTGAATATGCTAAAACTCATCAAAAGGTCTTCATCATACATTTGAGGAATACTTATCCCGAATACGCGGCGGTTCACTATCCCAAACCACTCACCACCTCAGAAGTCTTATTAAAGCCGGATGAGGCATTGATTGCTTTCGAAATCACCGACAGCACGACAATCGTGTTTCGTCTTCAAGAAGACGATCTTCAGATCCGACGAGTAGATGTCTCCCGGGAAGCATTGGAAGCGCTTGTTCGTCAGTACCGTGGATATTTCGTGGGCATCCAGAACATGGATCAGCTGATCGGATACGATCCCAAGGTTGGTCATGAACTCTATGCCCTTCTCTTCGGTAACCTCCTGGAGGACATCCCCGAAGAAACCCGCTTGATCATTGTTCCCGATGAGATTCTGGGAATCCTGCCTTTCGAAACGTTGGTAATAGATTTGCCTGAAGAAGAGACAATAAGAGAAGGGGAGCATGGCCCCTATCCCGCAGGGATCACGTACCTTGCAGATCAGCATACCCTCAGCTATGCCCAATCGGCTACATCTCTCACATTGCTCCGAACTCTCAGAAAAGAGGATGCCAGAGGTAAGTATATGTTTGTCATGGCGGATCCCATTTTTGATGAAAAAGATGATCGAATACAGACGGTTGCCCAAAAGGAGACTGAGGTTGAAGAGAATGAGGCTGTCCAGGAGGCCATCTCCGATTGGAAGACGCTCAATCTATGTGGTCCGGGCCTTCTGAAAGAGAATACGGAGGGAGCCGATACTGTCCGAACGGTGTTTTTCAACCGATTGCCCGAGACATCTGAACTGGCCGAAAAGTTACAACAGGTCTTTGTTAACAAGATCCAAGTTCTTTCAGGAAAGGGTGCCCGAGAAGACTATCTTTATATGTACCCGGTAGGACAATTCCGATACCTCACATTTGCTACCCACGGCATTCTAGACAAGACAATCCCCTACATCCAGGAACCGGCATTAGTACTAAATCAGGTAAGCACTTCAGACACGTGTGATGGATTTTTTACTATGAGTGAGGTGATGGGGCTGAGCTTGCAGGCCGATGTGGTGGCACTGACAGCTTGTGAGACGGGTTTAGGGGAAAACGTAAGTGGTGAAGGCGTGATGGGAATGGGCCGGGCGTTTCAATATGCCGGTGCACGCAATGTTTTTGTGAGTCTGTGGTCTGTGGCCGAAGCCTCTTCAACGGAGTTGACGCTGGCTTTTTTTCAGCACATCAAAAATGGAAAAGAACCGGTGGATGCCATTCAGCTTGCGAGACAAGAGGTCCGACGACGTGGATACGAACATCCCTTTTATTGGGGAGCGTTTATTTTGTTTGGGGAGTGATTGCTGTTGGTCAGAACAATGTATATCGGTTCAGAGCAATTCGGACAGAATTAATTATGAAATTACCTATGCCCAGATAGATAATGTGATCACGACCGAGTCTATGATGATGTGCCATTGCCTTGGATGAATAGCCACAGCTTATCCCATCGTATCCATTACCCAATCCAAAAACCCACAGATAATGGCCTTCAACTGCGAGGCGATCCCATTGATTCAATACAATCTCTTTTTTTTAAAACCTCCAGCATTAATGACTGAAACGTCGTTCATACTCCGTATGTACGGCATTATTGAAGAAGAAATCCATCCCTAAGCGGGTCTTCCGGATCGATGAAAAACGTGTGGCGTCCCGATATGTGGGCCATGCCCTCCACGCGGGGAATGACGGCGTCGTATTCACCGTATTTCGTCGTCTCGACCACGCTCCCTATAAATCGGCTGTCGACGATGCTCTCGATGACCATGGGCTCGCCGATACCGATCTCACCCCTGGTATGATGAATGGCCATACGGGCACTGACGCCCGTGCCTGTGGGAGATCGGTCTACTTCACCATCCGCAAAAATGCAGACGTTGCGACTGTCCACGCCATCGTGCATTGGTGGTGCGATGAAGATCGTGCCGTACAGGAATCCCAAGTCGTCTTCGAAGGGATGGTGAATCGGACGCTTTTCCATGATGGCGTGTTTGATGGCCATACCCTTCTCGATAAGCTGGAACGTTTCCGCTTTCGAACAGGTGAGGCCCAATTGGTCAGCCTGGACAAACGCGTAAAAAGCTCCTCCGAACGCCAAGTCGTATGTGATTTTTCCCAGTCCCTGTACCTCAATGGTTTCATCCAGGGCCACGACAAAGGAGGGCACGTTATGAAAATACACACTGTGAACCTTTCCCTGGGTCACTCTTGCAAACGATGTGACCAAACCGGCGGGCGTATCGATACGGATCACTGTCTCCGGTTCGGTTATGGGAACCATGCCCGTTTCTACGGCCACCATGCCCAGTCCGATGACGGCATGGCCGCACATCGTAGAGTAGCCTTCATTATGCAGAAAAAGGACACCGAAGTCGGCTTCTGGCGATACGGGGTCCGTGATGATGCAGCCGTACATTTCCCGGTGACCGCGGGGTTCCCACATCAGGGCCGTCCTGATGTGGTCGAAACGATCCTTCATGTACTGTCGGCGCTCCAGGATCGATTTACCCGATAGCTCGGGCAATCCACCCGTGATGATGCGCAGGGGTTCACCGCCGGTGTGGATGTCAAAAGTGGTGAGTTCGGTCCAATTATCCGGGGGGTGCCACGATTTTAACGCATCGAGCATGGTGTACTCCTGATTCTGTTTTTTTAGCGGGCTGTCTTGAATCGGTCTTCCTGCAAGTTACAAGGTCGTGGATGGCCGATGATTTTTCGGGTCCTTTTTCAAAATTTTATATACACCGATACTGAGAACGGGCAGGATGAAGACGATGAGAAATCCCCAGGAAGCCGTTCCGTATCCCATGGCGATGAGATTGATCAAACCGAAGGTCGAAACGGTCAGTGCGATCAATAGAAAAGCCAGGGCTATGACGGGCCTCTGCCATGCTGCCAAACTCTTCCCTTTTGATCGAAGCATGGATTGAAGCCTCTCGTTCACCGAGTGTATGAATGCCGTTCCGGATTCGATGAGTGTCCCGAATAATACAATCTGAAAACTGATGAGCAGAATCGTCACCCCGGTCTTCTGGAGTATGAATACGGCTGGGATTTCTTGCGCAAGAATCGCCGGGTAGTATCCCAGCACCGCGACGTAGAATAGAAGACCAGGCAGTATCCCGATGGGGCCGGCCAGGAGTCCGGCTGTTAAGGCCTCTTTTCGTGTTTCGATATGATGCAGACAGAAGAACACGGCCGCGATGTTGCCCAAGTTGTAGACGGCGTACTTGAAGGCGCCCAGGCTCCAGTTCGGTAAAATTCTGCCTGTGGCCATCTGTTCATGGATTAGTGGGCCGAATTTCAAAAGGGCTACAACGAGTACGATCCCGTATACGGTATAGAGCAGAACCGACCACACGGATAGGAATTTCTCGATGAGGTCGCTGCCCCTGAAAGTTAAATATCCCACGATGACGAGCATGATCAAGACGCCGACCAGGTAGGGGATTCCAAAGTTGTCCCTGAGAAGTATGCCTGCCGCAGAACCAATGACTGCCAGGACGATGATGAGATACAGGATGTAGATGATCTCGAAGATAAACCAGAAGCGGCCCAGCAAGGCTTTAAAGAATGTCCTATAGTCGTAGGCACGAAAGATACGAGAAAATTCAAACACAACGGCCAGGGTCACAGACCAGATCAATGTCGTGAGGATGATGCCGAGAATTCCGCCCAGGGGACCGTAGGAGAGAAAAAATTCAACGATTTCTCGTCCAGTTCCGTATCCTCCGGCAATGATCACAGACTGGAAGATAAAACCGGGAAGCAGGTATTTTTTAAAAAAGGGTGTGTTCATAAATTTTAATGATTGCGGCATAACGATCTCGATGTTAATTCAAGGACGGGACGATATAGACTATAAATGTAAAGCTAATGATTCATCGCATCGATTTCAAGGGCT
>CAZTKR010000212.1:0-6871 GCA_964614115.1 uncultured bacterium
CGGTACGAGAGCTGGACATAGAACTGTTTGGTCATCTGACTCAGGCCGCTAATATCCAAACCGTTTGTTTTGAACCGTTTTCCCAGGTATACTTCGGTGGAGTAGGTGTACATGACCGAGGCGGTGTTGCGGCCCATGAACGTAAAATCCAGGGAGAGAAAGTTGTATGTTTCCCAAAGATTGCTGGGTTTATCCTTCCACAAGTAAACGAGCAGTTGCGGGTTGATTTTCCTGAGGATGTTGGATTTGGGATAGAATTTTGGACTGACATCGGCACTGTAGCCCGTGACCCCGGTACGTGTGATGTATCCCGCATCGGCACGGAAATGCTGGGCGATGTCGTTGACTTCCACCCCCCAGCCGATATCCCGGGTTTCGTACCGATAATTCAGGGTCACGGCATGCCCGTTCTGAACAGGAGCATGGGCGCTGTCTTTGGTCTGAGACATGAAACCATAGAATCGGAGGGTCGTTGACTGGCCCAGGCGCAGGTGACCGTCGGTACCTCCCACACGATTGAACGCATCTTTCAGCTCTCGACCGGTATAGAGGCCGCCGATGTAGGCATCCTGGTTCAGGGCTCTCTTGTACCGCAGGATGGCAACGTGGGCGTATTCGCCCCGGGTCGAGGCATCATCCTCGGGCAGATCGTCCATGGCATAGATGGACGCCAGCATGTTCTTCCGGCCTATTTTCCCGCTGAGTTTTAATCCGGCAACCGGATCGATGATGGTTCTCGTATGCACGACGGATTGTATGGGGTGATGCGTGCTCGTGGCGGCCACGTTGAAATTTTCACTCCCCTCCAAAAAGAAGGGTCTTTTCTCTGGGAAATAGAGATCGTACCGGAGGTTGATGTCGACCTGACCGGCATCGGATTCGACCTGGCTGAAGTCCGGGTTGTACGTGCCGTCGAGTACCATTTTCGATGAGATTCCGTACTTGGTTGTCAGGCTGATATCACCCTGGTTTTCATCGGTCACAAGCCGGCCCTCTTCTGCGCTCTGTTTATAACTATAGGTCACGGCCGGAAGGAGTTCAAACAGGGTATAATGCTTCAGGTCGTCGTATACCATGGGCTTCATCTGGGTCAGGAAGGCCATGCTCTTTTCCGGGCTCATGGCCGGGTAAGAGCCCTGTTCTGACCGGCGACTGATGCGCCTTTCGAAGATAACACTCATCTCCACCGGGTTCTTGTTGGAGAAACGGATGGACTTCAGGGGAATCTGCATTTCCACCACGTATCCCAGGTTGTCGATCTGACCGGCGCTGTACCAGACCACATCGACGCTGAGATCCTCGCGGCCGCTGGAGTACCGGCTGTCCCCCTGGATTCCGGCCGGATTCACGTAGAAGGCGTACAGGGATTGGTGATCGTTGAAAGAATCCAGATTGAGGCAGATCCAATCGTCGGGCCGTACGTTATCGCGGGCCGTGATGGAGCTCTTGATCTTGTCGGGCTGGCGGTCGAAGCAACGGTAGGCGAAGTAGAGGTTTTCCCGGTCGTAGGCCATGTAGACCTCGGTTTTTTCCACCATGTCGAGTCCGAAGTCGGGGACGAACGTCTTGAATCCTGTCACGAAGGGAGCTTCTTTCCAGACCGGATCGTCGATTTTTCCATCGATAACGGGAGGCGTCGTGGTGCGGAGCGGCCTCAACGGGTCGTTGCCATCGGCAGCGCTTATCCGTGGGTATATCACTGATACTATCAGAATGATACAGGCGAGATTTACTTTCATCCGGTTTAACCTTTCCTATACATGTTTTATACAGTTCGTGTAATGGGCTCCATTGATAAGACTTGATATTTTTAAGTTATCGAACATGATCCGAGGTCATGAACGTATACGACGTATCTTTATGTTTGATCCGCTTTGCTCGAATATTTGTCAGAGACATTTTTCTATAAATAGTTACGTTCCAGTTGGAAAATTCCCTTTCCTACGCTTTTACGAGTTTCAGTGCATCGGCCGTTTCTCCATCAATTTTGATGTACGGGAGAGAACCGGTCATCGCAATCCAAACGGCCGGTGTCGCGGTGCGGGGATCGCAGCCATCTTGACGAATACTATCTATGCGGAACGCCTTCTTCTTGTTGATGGATCAGTATATACTTGTACTGCCTTTCAATTCGTTATCCAGGGATTGCATCAACGGAAGCGAGGCAGTGCTGTACTCAATAAGTATCGGTAGGTTGTACTCTAAAGTCTCCAGAGATACGATGTTTTAAAGAAAAATCCGCGCTTGGTTTCCAGGAATCGGTCGCTCTCCACATATCGTCCGTTCTGCCATGCGATTTTTTCGTGCAGGTTTCCGTACCCGATGTGGACGACCGTTCCGGGTATGTAGGTGAATGAGGCAAGAAAATCGGTGAGCATCTCCCTTTTGTAATCGTTGTACTCGACAATAGCCCGGAAAAAAAGGTACCGGTTCATCTGATACGTGAGTTTGCATCGCCCGATGGTATAATCGTAGATTTTCACAGAATCGGAATCCCGGTAAAAATCGGAATAGGTCAATAACATATCGGCTTTTATTTTATCCGAAGGCTGGTAAATCACCGTGGCAGAGACCTGATTCCCTCTGCCCTGATACGGATCGGCCGCATAGTAGATCCGTTCTCCGTACTGATACGTAACATTCAGATAAAACCGTTTCGTCAATTGACTTTTACCGTTCACTTGAACGTTGCTGATGTCGAAGGTCTGTGCGCGGTATACCTCGGTGGCATAGCTTATGCTCGTCGTGATACTCGAATTCTTTAAAAAATGAAATTTCACGGACAGAGAATTCCCAGTTTCGTTGAGTTGGTCGATTCTGTCCCGGATGTAGGAGGTGGATACGGTCAGGTCGCATCTCCGTATCAGCGGTGAACTGGGATAAAATTTGGGGCCCAACGATGCTCTCGCCAGGAATATGCCCGTCCGTGTGATATAACCGGTTTGCGTGATGAAGTCTCTGGATATCTCCTGTACGCCCAGGCCGATACTGAGATTCCGGGTCGCATAGGAATAATCGTATCCCAGGGCATATCCTTCCTTCTTCGAGGTTTCATCCATGTCCTGGTCATGAGACCCGACGATATAGTAACCCAGCGTGCTGGACGCGTTTATCCTGGACTGACCGTCTATACCAAAAACTCTGTTATAACTTTCCTTGTGCTCTTTCCCTGTGTAGACCCCACCGATATAACTGTCTTCGTACAAAGCCCGCTTATACCGAAGAATGGCTACCTGCGTATACTCTCTTTTGTCACTGCTTCCGTGACCGTTGGGCAATTCATCCAGGGCGAGGATCGAGGCGATCATGCCCTTTTTCCCGATCTTTCCGGCTAGTTTAACGCCTACGTAGGGATCGACGATGGTTCGTGTATGCACCAGAGCGCTGAGGGGGTCGCTCCCTGAGCTACCGGAAAAAGTAAAATTCTCGCTCCCTTCGAGGAAGAAGGGCCTTTTTTCAGGATAGAACAGCTCGTAACGCAGGTTGATGTCGACCTGTCCGGCGTCCGCCTCGACCTGACTGAAGTCCGGGTTGTACGTACCGTCGAGGATCAGTTCGGAGGTGATACCATACTTGGTTGTTAAACTGAATTCCTCCTCTTTCCGTTCGGAAACCAGCTTTCCTTCGACCATCGATTGTCGGTTGCTGTACGTAACAGCCGGGAGTAGTTCGAAGAGGGTATAGTGTTTCACGTCGTAGTAGATGAGGGGAACCGTTTGTGTCAAGAAATCGAAACCCCGCTCTGGAAGCAACGGGGGATACGTACCCGATTCGGATCGCCGGCTTATCCGCCTTTCAAAGATCACGCCCATTTCCACTGGGTTCTTGTGCGTGAAACGAATACTCTTGAAGGGGATTCTGATCTCAATGGTGTACCCCTGGTTATCGATTTGGCCTCCGCTGTACCAGACCAGGTCGATGCTTTTATCTTCGCTGAACACACCGCTGGCTGACTTGCTGTCCTCCTGTATCCCAGCAGGATTGATGTAGAACGAATAGAGCGTTTGATGATCGTTGAACGAATCCAGGTTGATACAAACCCAGTCGTCGGAACGAATGTTATCCCGGTTCGTTATCGATGTCTTGATCTTATCGGGCTCGCGGTCGAAGCATTGGAATGCAAAGTAGAGATTTTCTCTGTCATAGGCAAAAAAGGCCCTGGTTTTTTCGGGCATGTCGATTCCGTAATCGGGCGTCCACGTCTTAAAGTCCGTCACATAGGGCGCTTTCTGCCAGAGGGGATCGTTCAATTTACCGTCTATGATAGGAGGCGTATCGGTTCTGAATGGCCTGAGCACTCGTTGTGTAACCCCGGACGATGACGATGCAAGGACAAGAAAAATCGTGAATGCAAGGGTGGCCGTCGACCTTCGCATACGAGTTCACCTTATTCGGCTAAAAAACCAGGGTGCAGAGTATTTATTCTTCTTTTGTCATTAAAGATAATAAAAATAATCATTTTTTACAAGCGCCATCCGAGAGAAGAGTCTCCTACGGAGCCGGTCCATGGATATCCATCCTGTCGGCATCTTCCTCTACCACGCGATGCCGTAGTCGTCGCCGTAGTTGCTGGAACCGCCCCAGAACGATCCGTGCTCCCAGTCGACATAGATGGCATTGATGGGACCGGAGGTTCTGCTCCGGAAGTTTAAATCGTAGCCCATGGTAGTCAGCTTGGTCCGAACCCAGGGCGGTACCGACTCGTTGAGTGTGAGCCTTCCGGGACGGGCCTCGTGCTTGTCGAAGGAACTGTGCATCTGGTAACTGGTGATGTTGGCGGCTTCGCAGGCTTCCTGGACGTTCATACCGAATTCCACGATGTTCAGGAAAAATTGGAGCAGGTTCTGATCCTGGGTATCACCCCCCTGGACGGCGAAAGAAAGGTAGGGCTTTCCGTCCTTGATGGCCATGCCGGGCGTCAGTGTGGCCCGGGGCCGCTTCCCCGGAGCGATGACGTTATACGGATTTTTCTTCTCGTCCAGGACAAAACTCTGAGCCCGCTGACTCATGCCGATGCCGGTCTTCCCAGCGATACAGGCGGGTATCCAGCCGCCGCTGGGCGTTACGGAGACGATCCAACCCTCCCTGTCGGCGGCCTGTATGGATGTCGTCCCCGATGTGAAGGATTCCTCGAATGCCGCGAATCCATCTTTTACCCGCGTGTCGACATCGGCACACCCCGTGTTGGACCAATCCCTGAGCAGGTGGAGGAATGGATTGGTCTTGTCCTCGAAGGGATAGGGATCGCCCGGCTTGACAAGAGGATCGTTCTTCTCCCAATCGATGAGCCGCAGTCTCTCTTTGGCATAGGTCTTGGAGAGCAGGCCCTTGATGGGCTCCTGGGGCGGTACGTAGGGATCGCCGTAATAAAAATCGCGGTCGGCGTAGGCTAGGTTCATCACCTGGTACAGGGTGTGGATATACTTGGCCGTGTTGTAGCCCATGGCCTGGACATCGAGGTACTCCAGCATGTTGAGCATCTGGAGCATGACGGGCCCCTGAACCCAGCAGGTCAGCTTGTACACGTCGATGCCCTTGTACGTGGTCATCACGGGCTCTTCCAGGTACACCTGCCAATTGGCCAGGTCTTCCATGGTGATGAGTCCGCCCTGCTGCTGACAGCCGCGGACGAACTCACGGGCGATGTCCCCACGATAGAAGCGGTCGTACGCGGCGTAAATCGCCTCTTTCCTGCTTTTTCCCTCGTCCAGAGCCTTTCGTTCCGCCTCCACGAGTTTCTTCAGCGTGTTCAGCAGGTCCGGCTGACGGAAGATTTCACCCTCGTGTGGCGCCTCATGCGCTTCGCCCAGATGAGGGAGAAAAACCTTCTTTGAATATGGCCATTGTTTGATCCTGTCTTTATTCCGTTCCACACTCCTCACAAAACCCCCTTCCGCCGGATATCCTTCGGCCATTTCCATGGCAGGTGCCAGGACTTCCTCCAGGCTCATGGAACCGAACTCGGCCAGCATGGTGAACAGGCCGCCGGGTGTTCCGGGTGTGACGGCTGCCAGGGGGCCATAGGCAGGCGGGTATTCCAACCCTTTCGATTTATAGAATTCCGATGTGGCCCCGGTAGGGGCCACGCCCAGGGCGTTGATGCCGATGACTTTTTTCTGAAGCGGATGATAGATCAGGGCTTGGGTTTCTCCGCCCCATCCCAGAACGTCCCACATCGTACAGACCGCGGCCAGCATGGCGCAGGTGGCATCCACGGCGTTTCCGCCTCTTTCGAATATTTTAGCACCGGCCGTGGCACCCAGGGGCTTTCCTGTGATGGCGACCCAGTGACGTCCATGGAGCACGGGTTTTTGAGTCGATTGAGAAAAGGTCGTCGTTGAGGTCAGACACGTTGTTACCAGGATAGCCGAAAGAAGTTGGGCCTGTTTGATTGAAATCATTTTTTTCTCCTTACGCATCTAAGATTAGTATTTCCACTGATCCGTATCTTCCCCTGACGGTGCATGCTTTGTGATATGATCGGCCATGATCCTTTCCCTTTCGCCCGTGCCTCTTCCGTAGGGCGACCAGCCGTGAGGTTTTCGGGGCCGGCCGTACTGGAAGGAACCGGCGTAGTACGGATTCGTCGTACTTTCCAGGAACGTCTCCAATTCGTACACGGCCTCGTTGAGGTAGTAGTTGTCCATGTCACCGCACGAGATATGCAGCTTGCCCACGAGCTTCGGACCCAGCCACGACCAGTTTTCCTTGATATAGAGCGTGAGGTCGTATTTCTCGAAATACTCGGCCACTGTATGATCGATCTCACCCGTGCGCTTGTTCCAGATGTCTTTGGGATAACCGTCCTCGCCAACGGGGCCATACACAGCCTGCCATATATCCAGTTGCTGGCACGACCGGCCCTTGGACC
>CAZTKR010000213.1:0-6846 GCA_964614115.1 uncultured bacterium
TCGAGGAGCGCCCTTTATCGACAGGAACGGGAACGGCGTATACGATCCACCGCCCGCTTTCTACGGGAGTTTCACGGCCGATGATCTGATGCCTGGGAATTATGATGAGCCGGGTATTGCAGGCAGTGCCGGAGCCCTTCCTGCGGAGCAGGTGCTCTGGAATGTGTTCAACGATTTGGACAGAAATCAGACTATGGTGTTGGATGGCTCACAACCCATCGGACTCGAGCTTCAGCGTACAGTCTGGGGGTATGACCGGACGGATGCCTTGGGGGATGTGTTTTTCAAGAGGCTGAGGATGATCAACAAAGGCGGAGTCGATGTTGATGGTGCCGGTGGTCCGGGTTCATTCTATATCGACAGCATGTACGTGGCCCAGTGGTCCGACCCGGATATAGGTATTTTCAGCGATGATCTCGCAGGATGCGATACTGTTTTAAATTTGGGATTTGCTTATAACGCTTTTGCCGAAGATCAAGCATACGTGCGATTTGATCTCAAACCTCCGGCTGTCGGGTATGATATAGTTCAAGGTCCAATTGTCCCTTCATTTGGCGATCAGGCAGTATTCGATTTTAAAATCGAGAAAGATTTTAAAAATTTGAATATGAGCGCATTCTTAGGAATATATTCCGGATGTATACAACCTATTTGTTGTGATGATGTATTACGGTGGTATAGAATCATAAGAGGATATGACGGTGGAGTTCATGACTCGCCAAGGTATCCACCATTTCCTCCAGGGGTAACGCCTTGTCCCTTCTTATTTACAGGAGATCCTGTCTCGGGAACCGGTTTTGTTGATGGACAAGGAAAGACTTACTCGCCATTACCGGGTGATCGCAGGTTATTATGCAGCTCGGGCCCGTTCTCCATGGCGCCGGGAGACACGCAGGAAGTCATCATTGCCGTGGTTTGCGGCATCGGTGCAGACCGGTTGTCCAGCATATCGGTGATGAAGTTCAACGACCGGTATGCCCAGTGCATGTACGACCGATTCTTCCGAATGCCGGGCCCGCCGGTGCGCCCCCAGGTCAAGGTCACGGAACAGGACGGACGGGTCATTCTGGAGTGGGGTTCCGATGCCGAGTGTGTCGCGGAAACAGAGTCGGCATCGGATTTAAGTAGCAATTACAGGTTCGAGGGGTATAACGTTTATCAGTTTCCCAGGGCCAACAGTACCTTGAGTGAAGCGGAACGTATCGCCACGTTCGACTTGCCCACCGATCCTACCGTTATCGTGGAGGAGTACGTGGATGAAGCTCTGGGATGGGTGCTGACGCGTCCTGTACAATTCGGCACCAACAGCGGCATCCGCCGGTATTTCGAGTTCTACAGGGATTATCTTTTGAATACTGACAAGATATACAACGGCCAGGAGTACTACCTGGCGGTGACGGCCTACTCGTACTGTACGGTGTACGGTCATCTGCCGGCGGCCCAGGAGTCCGAACCCGAAATCATCACCGTCATCCCGCACCGGGAGATAATGGGCGAGCGGTACAGCACTTCTTTTTCGGATACTCTGGGTGTGATCCATGCCTCTGGCACCGGAGATGCGGCCGTTTATCCCATCGTCGTCAGTCCTGAAGCCATCGTGCCTGCGGAGTACACCATCGAATTCGACACGGCGCAGTGCTGGAGCGTTTGGAGGGAAGGCGTCCTGGTGAGTTCAGAGAACACGAATTATAGCCTGGACGAGGATTACTCCATCGTGGATGGCATCTTGGCAAAAGTGGGGGAAGTGAACTTTAAAGCACCTGAGGATTTTAACAGTTACGATGTCTTTCCTGAAGAACACCGCCACAATTTCGACCTCAGCAGTTACGGCCATGAGAGATGGGCGAACGATGCCACAGCGGTAGAGACTCGGGGTGTCGGTTCAACGGATTTATTGCTTCTTCAGTGCGATATCGAATTGCGGTTCACAGGAGAGTATGAGACAGAGGACGATCACATTTTACGAATAAAAGAGGGTACAGGGTCGGTGGCGACGTTCGTGGGTGCTCGTTACTATGATCTGTGCGATCATCCGATGAATCCGACCGGTGGGGACGATTACTTCCCGATTCGCATTCCGTTCGAGGTCTGGGATGTGGATAGGGACATGCGGATCAATGTCCTGATATACGACCGAATACAGGAACCGGACGATGTCCCCTTCTATGCGTTCAGTCCTCATGACCGGATGTACGTCTGGTTGAATTCCAAGCCGTATCAGGAGACGGCTATCACGGAGACAGACGAGGAATACAACACCTGGAATCTCGTGTTTTGGCGAGCGGAGTGGCAGAAGGGCGATACGGTCACGATCCAGTATACGAATCCGATAATCCCGGGTGTAGACAGGATCACGTATTCCACGTACGGATTCGAACCGACACTGGATGCCGAGACGGCAAAGCAGGATGTCAACCGCATCGGTGTTTTTCCCAACCCGTATTATGCCTTCAACCAGGCGGAGACGAACCGTCTGGACCGGTTTGTGACGTTCAACAACCTGCCCGAACGGGCCGTGATTCGGATCTTCAACCTGGCGGGTCAACTCGTACAAAGACTGGAGAAAGCGGATGCTTCCCCGTTCCTGCGTTGGGATTTGCGGAACAGGCGGAATGATTTTGTGGCCAGCGGCATGTACATCGCTCATGTGCGTGTAGACTTGCCCACGGGCGGTAGTGCAGACAAGGTGCTGAAGCTGGCGGTTATACAGGAGGAATAAGTAGATGACAGTCAGAGAATTGAGGAGAGATACATCGGAATTCTTCGACTTCCCGATTTCCGGTGTCACGGATGCAAAGATGCCTGCCGTTTATAATTAATACGAAAAAGATTGGCGAGAATGGCCCGTGAATTGGGGAGCGCCCTTTATCGAAAGGAATAGGAACGGCGTCTTCGACTTTTTTCGATTCATTCCAATTATTTCAGTTTGAAAAGCTTCAATTTTTTTATGGAATTTCTTCGTTTTGTGCATCTTATAATGGGATGATAAAAACAAGCGGAACGGAGGATAAACCATGAAGAGAATACCCACCTCATCGTGGACAGTGTGGAGTGCATGTATTTTTTTATTTGTATTTTCATCGTCACCGGCTCAGATGAAATTCGACAAGGAGAAGAACGCAGGGACGCAGCTTCAACCTGTAGAGGATACGTCTGCCGAGCCGAGATACCAGATACTCAACATCAACAACCTCTGGACCTGGGTTGAATCCAACGGCGAGTCCAATCATTCGCCTCAGGGGCAAAGCGGGATGTACTTTCCCCGGGGTACGAGTTGGGTCGTCTACAAAGACGGCATCAAATGGGGCGGAAAGTGTTACGTGGATGCAGAACACATGCAGTCGGCACCGTACGGC
Source organism: uncultured bacterium (assembly GCA_964614115.1). Classification (GTDB taxonomy): domain Bacteria; phylum Zhuqueibacterota; class QNDG01; order QNDG01; family DSAB01; genus CAZTKR01. The sequence continues at coordinate 3,357 of CAZTKR010000213.1, forward strand.
CAGGTGATCCGTGTGGGCGGGAATGACTATGGCAGCGGAACCCGACAGGGATGGATTGAGGGATTCGGTACTGGTGCGAATCGGGTGAGCCCGGATCATCCCGATGCCAGAATGTTCCGGATTCGTCGGGATTACGCGTCGATGACAGACGAAGCGTTGAGGAGGGATGCCTCGGAGTTCTTCGAAATTCCGATTTCCAATGTCACAGAGGCAGACATGCAGGCCATTTATGATCAATACGAGAAAGACTGGCAAGAATGGCCCGTGGATCGAGGAGCGCCCTTTATCGACAGGAACGGGAACGGCGTATACGATCCACCGCCCGCTTTCTACGGGAGTTTCACGGCCGATGATCTGATGCCTGGGAATTATGATGAGCCGGGTATTGCAGGCAGTGCCGGAGCCCTTCCTGCGGAGCAGGTGCTCTGGAATGTGTTCAACGATTTGGACAGAAATCAGACTATGGTGTTGGATGGCTCACAACCCATCGGACTCGAGCTTCAGCGTACAGTCTGGGGGTATGACCGGACGGATGCCTTGGGGGATGTGTTTTTCAAGAGGCTGAGGATGATCAACAAAGGCGGAGTCGATGTTGATGGTGCCGGTGGTCCGGGTTCATTCTATATCGACAGCATGTACGTGGCCCAGTGGTCCGACCCGGATATAGGTATTTTCAGCGATGATCTCGCAGGATGCGATACTGTTTTAAATTTGGGATTTGCTTATAACGCTTTTGCCGAAGATCAAGCATACGTGCGATTTGATCTCAAACCTCCGGCTGTCGGGTATGATATAGTTCAAGGTCCAATTGTCCCTTCATTTGGCGATCAGGCAGTATTCGATTTTAAAATCGAGAAAGATTTTAAAAATTTGAATATGAGCGCATTCTTAGGAATATATTCCGGATGTATACAACCTATTTGTTGTGATGATGTATTACGGTGGTATAGAATCATAAGAGGATATGACGGTGGAGTTCATGACTCGCCAAGGTATCCACCATTTCCTCCAGGGGTAACGCCTTGTCCCTTCTTATTTACAGGAGATCCTGTCTCGGGAACCGGTTTTGTTGATGGACAAGGAAAGACTTACTCGCCATTACCGGGTGATCGCAGGTTATTATGCAGCTCGGGCCCGTTCTCCATGGCGCCGGGAGACACGCAGGAAGTCATCATTGCCGTGGTTTGCGGCATCGGTGCAGACCGGTTGTCCAGCATATCGGTGATGAAGTTCAACGACCGGTATGCCCAGTGCATGTACGACCGATTCTTCCGAATGCCGGGCCCGCCGGTGCGCCCCCAGGTCAAGGTCACGGAACAGGACGGACGGGTCATTCTGGAGTGGGGTTCCGATGCCGAGTGTGTCGCGGAAACAGAGTCGGCATCGGATTTAAGTAGCAATTACAGGTTCGAGGGGTATAACGTTTATCAGTTTCCCAGGGCCAACAGTACCTTGAGTGAAGCGGAACGTATCGCCACGTTCGACTTGCCCACCGATCCTACCGTTATCGTGGAGGAGTACGTGGATGAAGCTCTGGGATGGGTGCTGACGCGTCCTGTACAATTCGGCACCAACAGCGGCATCCGCCGGTATTTCGAGTTCTACAGGGATTATCTTTTGAATACTGACAAGATATACAACGGCCAGGAGTACTACCTGGCGGTGACGGCCTACTCGTACTGTACGGTGTACGGTCATCTGCCGGCGGCCCAGGAGTCCGAACCCGAAATCATCACCGTCATCCCGCACCGGGAGATAATGGGCGAGCGGTACAGCACTTCTTTTTCGGATACTCTGGGTGTGATCCATGCCTCTGGCACCGGAGATGCGGCCGTTTATCCCATCGTCGTCAGTCCTGAAGCCATCGTGCCTGCGGAGTACACCATCGAATTCGACACGGCGCAGTGCTGGAGCGTTTGGAGGGAAGGCGTCCTGGTGAGTTCAGAGAACACGAATTATAGCCTGGACGAGGATTACTCCATCGTGGATGGCATCTTGGCAAAAGTGGGGGAAGTGAACTTTAAAGCACCTGAGGATTTTAACAGTTACGATGTCTTTCCTGAAGAACACCGCCACAATTTCGACCTCAGCAGTTACGGCCATGAGAGATGGGCGAACGATGCCACAGCGGTAGAGACTCGGGGTGTCGGTTCAACGGATTTATTGCTTCTTCAGTGCGATATCGAATTGCGGTTCACAGGAGAGTATGAGACAGAGGACGATCACATTTTACGAATAAAAGAGGGTACAGGGTCGGTGGCGACGTTCGTGGGTGCTCGTTACTATGATCTGTGCGATCATCCGATGAATCCGACCGGTGGGGACGATTACTTCCCGATTCGCATTCCGTTCGAGGTCTGGGATGTGGATAGGGACATGCGGATCAATGTCCTGATATACGACCGAATACAGGAACCGGACGATGTCCCCTTCTATGCGTTCAGTCCTCATGACCGGATGTACGTCTGGTTGAATTCCAAGCCGTATCAGGAGACGGCTATCACGGAGACAGACGAGGAATACAACACCTGGAATCTCGTGTTTTGGCGAGCGGAGTGGCAGAAGGGCGATACGGTCACGATCCAGTATACGAATCCGATAATCCCGGGTGTAGACAGGATCACGTATTCCACGTACGGATTCGAACCGACACTGGATGCCGAGACGGCAAAGCAGGATGTCAACCGCATCGGTGTTTTTCCCAACCCGTATTATGCCTTCAACCAGGCGGAGACGAACCGTCTGGACCGGTTTGTGACGTTCAACAACCTGCCCGAACGGGCCGTGATTCGGATCTTCAACCTGGCGGGTCAACTCGTACAAAGACTGGAGAAAGCGGATGCTTCCCCGTTCCTGCGTTGGGATTTGCGGAACAGGCGGAATGATTTTGTGGCCAGCGGCATGTACATCGCTCATGTGCGGGTAGACCTACCCACGGGCGGCAGTGCAGATAAGGTGCTGAAGCTGGCGGTCATTCAAGAAGAATAAAAGTTAATTGGATTTTGAAATCCTAAGAATATAGGAGTTACATCCCGATTCTAAAAAAAAGTGTTGGATTTTTAATCATAAATTCATTAGAATAGTGGAGGAATTTGAACAATTCGATCATCTCTGGATGGAATCATGATCATCGAGGGGATTCATAAATATCGGGGCGTAGAATGAGAGCAGAAAATTATGTCTGCTCTTTTTCGTTGCAGTTCGGCATTTTCGGAGGAAACGGAGGCCCATGATGAAAAGGATCGGATGTGGGAATCTTATGCTATCCTTTTGGTTTGTGATTTTGCTTCTTCAATCCGCTACAAGCCAGCGTCTGCCACAGGGAGAGTACCACCGCAATCGAGAGAGAACCATCGATATCGTGCATTATAAGGCAGAGCTGACCTTCGATTTTACGAAAAACGAAGTGTCGGGCAAGGCCAGCGTCATTTTTAAACCTCTGAGGAAGACGCAGGAATTCTCTTTGGATGCAATACGGCTGGCTATTCAG
>CAZTKR010000214.1:0-6834 GCA_964614115.1 uncultured bacterium
ATCTTTTATTCCGATACGGATTTAATCGAACAATGAACTGATGGACTCTTCGTTATGAATCCTCTTTATGGCTTCGCCGAAAAGATAAGCGGACGTAAGAACTTCAATTTTATTGATACGCTTCTCTTGGGGAACGAGGATCGTATCGCTTACCAGCATTCGCTTGATGGTCGACTTATTGATCTTCTCGACAGCGTTGCCCGATAGTATGGGATGCGTGCAGGAAGCAATTATCTCGCGGGCACCGGACGCACTAAGCAGATCGGCTGCCCGGCAAAGTGTACCCGCCGTATCGATCATATCGTCGACGAGTACGATATGTCGGTCTCGGACATCGCCGATCAGTGTCACGCTTTCAACTTGATTCGGGCCCGAGCGTTTTTTATCCACGAGTGCCAGATCACAATCCAGTCGGTTAGCATAAGCACGTGCTCTCTTGGAACTTCCCACATCGGGTGCCACGACGACGAGGTTGTTGAGTTTCGTCTTACGGAGGTTGTCTAAAAAGATGGGTGAGCCGTACAGATGATCGAATGGAATATCGAAAAAACCCTGAATCGAAGCCGAATGAAGGTCCATCGTCAGAACACGATCTGTACCGGCCGTGGAGATAAGGTTGGCCACCAGCTTGGCCGATAAGGCCACTCGGGGCTGATCCTTACGATCCTGGCGGGCGTACCCAAAATACGGAATGACGGCAGTAATACGCAACGCCGATGCCCGGCTGGCTGCGTCGATCATCAGGAGAAGCTCCAGGAGATTGTCGGCTGATGGGTTCGTCGATTGAATGATAAAGACATCCGTTCCCCGGATATTCTCGTTGTACTTCACCGAGATTTCACCATCGCTGAATCGTCGAATCTGCGCATCCCCCAGGGGAATTCCAAGATACTGAGCAATCTTTTCTGCCAAAGGTCGATTGGCTGTGCCTGAGAAAATTTTCATCGTTGATGTAAAATCCTCTCTCTCAATCAAGACAAAATGCCCGATACCTGAGCCATGAATCGGTAGGTCGGGCTTCTGTAGAGATTGAGCTCTTAACTATGACCATGAAAACCTATACCGTCCCAAACATCCCTCTTAGCTGGGGCGGGAGGATTCGAACCTCCGAATGCAGGATCCAAAATCCTGTGTCTTACCACTTGACGACGCCCCAAAACGACAAAAGTGGACCTCTTTTTATAACTGTATATTAAAAGCGCACTCCAAAGAACAATCCTTCCCCGGAAATAATCCTCTATATATTAAATGGATTCTACCCGAATAGAGGCCGCTCTCAGCCTCGACTCATCTATCGTTCGTGTTGATCGAAAGACATAGCCGGTGCATTTTCCTCACCCGAATGGGAACGCATCGTCCTGCAGAGAAAGGTTGTGATGCCCTCTCTCTCGGAAAAAAACGCCTCTGCGTCCTCAGCATGCGGTCGCGACTTGAACAATCCATACACCGTTGCCCCGCTTCCGGACATGCTGGCATAAAAGGCATCCCTTTCATATAAACGTTCCTTAAGCTCTCGCAAGACGGGATGCCTTTGAAAAACCACACCCTCGAATTCGTTCCGTAATTCGGGTAGTAGGGCATGGGGAAGGTGCCTGTTAAAAATCGACTTAAATTTAGTAAATTTTTCCTCTTTTGTCAAGGCAATTCTGGCTTGGCCGTAGGCCCAGGATGTGGATACATGAAGTCCGGGACATACCAGAACCACCCACCACTCGTCGGGCCACACAAGAGGTGTCAGGATCTCGCCACGTCCCTCACCCAACGCGGTGCCTCCTACGAGGAAAAAGGGAACGTCGGAGCCGACTTGCGCCGCCATCTCATGGAGCTTGGAATACGGCAGATTTGTCCCCCAAAGACAATTGACGGCCACCAATGTGGCCGCTGCGTTGCTGCTCCCTCCTCCCAATCCACCCCCCATCGGAATATTTTTCTGTATGTGTATTTTTAGTCCGCCCTGCAGGCCGTGTTGCTTCCGGAACAGGTCGAAACTCCGATACGCTAGGTTCTGCTGGTCATAGGGAACGTGGGGGTCCGTCGAGGTGATGTGAAAATCGGAGGCCGTTCTCTCGTAGGTGATTTCATCATGCAGATCGATTTGCTGAAAAATCGTAGCGATGTCATGGTAACCATCTTCCCGCTTTCTTAGGAGTATTAAGCCAAGATTTATTTTGGCGTAGGATCGCAGGGTAAGCGAATGCATGCACTGTGTCCTTTGGTTTTGTTTGTCAGCGTTTAATATAATACATTTTTAGGAGATAAAAAAATAACATGCCGGTCGATAGTCAGGAACTTGTCGAATAAAAGATAGTAAAAACAGATAATAACGGCTTTTAAATGGGGACAAATCCCGAGAAAAACGTTGCTTTTAAGGCCGATGATGTCTATATTTATTTGTTCAGTAATCAACCATACGGTACGTAAAACGAATGAGTCGAATCTTCTTCATATCGGATGCCCATCTGGGGCTCGAGGATGAAGAAAAAGAACGCCATCGGGTCGATCTTCTCCTGAAATTCTTCAACCACGTCGCGCATTATGGCCATCGTCTTTATATCGTCGGCGACCTGTTCGACTTTTGGTTCGAATACCGGTACGTCATTCCCCGACGCTATTTCCGTGTCATCTGCGCATTACAGAACCTGGTCGAACAGAACATTCGTGTCGAATATATCACCGGAAACCACGAGTTCTGGATGGAGGATTTCTTTGAACACGACTTGGGCATTCGAGTCCACCACCAACCGCTGAACATGGAATACGAAGGAAAACACTTCTACGTGGCTCACGGGGATGGTTTGGCCAAGTCAGACGTCGGTTATCGGGTCCTTAAAAAAATACTGAGACATCGATTCAACATACACCTGTACCGGATTCTCCATCCCGATGTCGGTTTTCGTCTTGCCCTGTTTTGCTCACATTTGAGCCGGAACCACCGGGAAATAAAGAACAGGGACGAGGAATATACCCAATACGCCAGAGCCCGGTTTACCGAAGGTTTCGACGGCGTCGTATTGGCTCATACGCACCGTCCCCATGAAGTTCACGAAAACGGCCGTACGTATGTGAATATCGGCGATTGGATGCATCATTATTCCTATGGTAGGCTGGAGAAAGGACAACTGAGTTTGGAATACTGGCCAGTAGAGTCACCGGCTACCCATGATGCATCGTGGTGATGGCAGTGAACACCCATTGGATGGCGTGATCCAGACTACGGCTTAATCAAAGATGGAAAATCAACGATGAAACGAAAAAAACGCAACACGCAACCTAAACCACTGGTATTTACCACGAAATTCACCTTCTTTCATCGGCACCCCTGGCTGCTCTACCCCCTGTTCACGCTACTGGGCCTTTCCTTCATCGGAGGCCTCTTCCTCTTGATTCTGAGTCGCAATCTGCCCTCTTTAACAGAACTGGAAAAAGCTGGAGACCCTCTTCTGGTGACGCGCATCTATTCTCAGGATGGAAAGGTTCTTACGGAGCTGTTTAAACAGAAGCGCATTAAAGTGCCCCTGGATCAAATGCCCGATCATCTGTTACAAGCCACCCTCGCATCGGAGGACCGTAAGTTTTATGATCATTGGGGACTGGATATTCGGAGTATCTTTAAATTCGCCTTTCTCGATATCATCAAAATGAGAATTGTGGGAGGAGCCAGTACATTAACGCAGCAGCTGGCAAAGAAACTCTACTTACACCCCCGAAAGACCATTATTCGAAAATTACGCGAGGGATTGACCGCCTTACAGATCGAGCGGACATACTCGAAGCCTGAAATACTGGAAATGTACCTGAACCAAATGCCCCTGGGACGCGGAACCCACGGCGTGCAGGCCGCCACTCAGGCTTATTTTCGGAAAAACGTGGAGGATTTGCGCATCGAGGAATCTGCCCTGATCATAGGGCTTCTTCAGTTGCCCTATGGGTATTACCACCCGGACCGGGACCCGGAAGCGGCCATGAAGCGTAGAAACGTGATTCTTCAGAGCATGCTCGCGTGTGATTACATCACGACAATAGAGTACGATTCTCTAAGCCAAATACCACTGAACATCGTTCCCAAGGACAGCGAAGGAAAGACCATCGCTCCTTATTTTTGTGAGTACGTCCGACAGATGATGCAGGAAAAATACGGCATGCGTTTGTTCACCGACGGCCTGAATATCCAAACAACCCTGGACACACGGGTTCAGGCTTGCGCCGACAGTGCCGTGAAAGCCTTTCTTCCGGGCCTGGAAAAAGAGGTCTGGCAGCGAATCATCCAGGACCGTACGTTTCTGCAGTGGTTGGATCCGGTTCCAAAGAGCGAGGGAGAGATCAAGGCATTTCTCGCCGATTCCGCCCTGGTCGATTCTCTCCTGACCGAACGCGCAACACTCCAGGTGGCCGTGAATGTACTCAACCCGACCAACGGACATATACTGGCCATGATTGGAGGACGGGATTTTGAAAAATGGAAGTACAACACCGCCGTGCAGGCAAAGCGTCAGCCTGGCTCGGCTTTCAAGCCCATCGTCTATACCGTTGCCATCGATAACGGATGGCCGACAACCACGGAGTTATTGAATCAGCCCCTGCCTCTGTTCATGCCCGATGGAACGATATGGAATCCATCGAATTACGACGGGAGTACCGGGGGGCCTACCACCCTCAGGGAAGCGCTGAAGCGCTCGTTGAACCTGGTAACGGTCCGACTGGTACAAGAGAAAATTCCTAAAGAGCAAGTCGTAAAATACGCCAAACAGTTCGGACTGACGACGCAAATCAATCCGTACGACGCCATCGCTCTAGGTTCGGATGTGGTAATCCCCTTGGAGCTCACCGCAGCCTTCAGCGTATTTACCAACCGCGGCGTCTGGGTGGAACCCGTGGCCGTGCTGGAGGTACGAGACAAGGACGGTAATCTGCTGGAGGAAAACGTACCGAGAAGGCGGGAAGTCATCAGCGAGGAAACCGCCTATATCATCACAGACATGTTGAGTGACGTCATCAACGCTCCCAGGGGCACGGGGCACGCCACACGCTGGAAGTATAACTTTTATCGTCCTGCAGCCGGTAAAACGGGAACCACCAACGACTTCCGGAATGCATGGTTTATCGGATACACGCCCCAGATTTGCGCAGGCGTCTGGGTGGGTTTCGGCGACGAAAGAATATCATTGGGAGAAGATCAGTCGGGAGCGAAGACAGCCCTGCCCATATGGGCACCCTTCATGCGTATGACCTACGACTCGCTCAACCTTCCCTTGGCGGATTTCGTTCAGCCCCCGGGTGTGGTCAGGTTAAAAATATGCAGAGAAACCAAGAAGCTCGCCACAAAGTCTTGTCCTGAAATAATAGAGGACGTATACACTCTGCAAACGGTTCCCACCGACAGCTGCGATGTGCACACGGATCCGTGGAAATTTAAAGGACGCAGAAGAAGAGATCGCGTTATTTTCTAAGATCGGCAAGGGAAACATCACCCGTTATCCGTATATACTGGTGATACCGACCAGCCACGGTTTCGCATAAAAATTGGACACGTAATCGTTTGTTTTATCGATTCTCAAACGATTGAATAAGCTGGGAGATGTTTTCATGAAAAAAAAGAACGTGATCGTCTACTGTGTCGCCCTCCTCTTCTGTCAGCTATCCGCTTTCCCCGATACCATCACCCTGATCGATGGCTCCAAGGTAGAAGGCCGTATCCTAAGTGCTTCGGAGAGTCATGTGATCGTGCGTAAAGAAAGCGGGGGCACCGTGCAGATTCCCCATGGTGAAGTCCGGTTTCTTATTTTTTCGTGGGCAGATGAGATCATGCTCATATCGGGAGAGACATTAATCTGTAAGATCGTCCAGCGCGTACCTCCGAATCTGATGGTAGTGACTCAGGAGGGACCTCGGAGTATTCCGCTGAAAGACGTACGTATGTATTTTTATCATTCAGCCCAGGACCTCCGCATCCCCGGCTTGCCAGAAACGGGTGAAGATTTCAAGAACGAAAAGGCATTCCTTCCTGGCAGCCTTAAGCATAAGTTCTTTTTCGGAATCCAAGGCGGTGGTCACTGGCCTCCCATTAGCCGGTGGCGAGAAGACTTCATGGCCGGCGCCTGGACGTTCAGCAGCGGAATCAAGACCGGTTACCATCTCACGGAATCGCTTTCGCTTAATGTGGGTGTGGAGCTAGATTGGTACCGATTCACGCATTATGAGGACTACACGAGCCAATACCTAACCCTGTATTTTTCCACCGGAGCCGAGTACATACGAAAAATACAAACATCCCCCCTCTCCTACATCTACGCGGGTGCCAGTGTCGGCCTCTTCAACTCTCAGGGCACCTTCTATCTGTACAGCTACCGAGCCATAGACTTTAATAATTACACGATTGCGTTTTCACCGAAACTCGGCGCTCGGAGCTTCTTAACAAAACAGATCGCGCTGGGTGTTGAATTTGCCTATCCAACCCAGACACTTTACATGAAGAGTGAATCTGAAGTTACTGATATTATTAAAGAAAATTCCCAGGGCGAAGCTTTGGAACAGGGCAGGGATCTGGCAAAACGCATCGTTGAAGAATCAACCGGCCTGGGCGTTAAGCCGCCCCCGGTAAAATTCTGACAGTCCCTGCCCGGCCGATGTTGCTTTCCCTGAAAAGGGATAGGCCAGTAGGGAGTTAAAACAAAAGTTTATACAGTTTCAGTCGATCATTTGTCCTGTTAATAATTCATGTCTATAATGCGGCGTTCAGTTACGGAGTTTTGCCATGCAATTGAGCTTTTTAAAATCAAAATTACATCGAGCCTGTGTGACTCATGCAGAGCTTGACTATGAAGGTTCTTGCGCCAT
>CAZTKR010000215.1:0-6833 GCA_964614115.1 uncultured bacterium
GGGATTGGTCATCGACCACGATTACATCCCGATGATGAACATGGAGCTGGCAGTGGGCCGAAATTTCTCTGCCGACCTGTCTACAGACACCTCCGAGTCGGTACTCATCAACGAAACGGCCGTCCGGCAGTTTGGGTGGGAAAATCCCATTGGCAAAGCTTTCTATTTCCGGCCGCCTCCCGGGCAGGAAGGGGAGACCGATATCCTGAGGGTGGTGGGCGTTGTTAAGGATTTCCATATGTCTTCCCTGCGCGAGGAAATCATCCCGATGATCTTATTCTACGATCCTATCGAACAGCACCGTATTTCGGTCCGGCTAGCACCGGACGACATTCCCGGTACGCTGGATCGCTTGCGGGACAAATGGCTTGAGATCGATACACAACGGCCTTTTGATTATTTCTTCCTGGATGAAACCATCAATCAACTCTACGAGTCGGATGAACGCGTCGCAAGAATCACCCTCTACTTCAGCATGCTGGCCATCTTTATCGGATGTCTGGGACTTTTCGGCTTGGCTGCGTTCATGGCTGAAAAGCGGACCAAGGAGATCGGCATCCGTAAGGTTTTGGGGGCCTCGGTGCCCGGGATCATGGGACTGATGTCCAAAGAGTTTATTGTGCTCGTTGCTATTGCCAACGTGATTGCCTGGCCGGTTGCTTACTTTGGGCTTAAACGCTGGATGGAAGATTACGCCTACCGCGCCGGAATCAGTTGGTTGATGTTCATTCTGGCGGGAGCGATGGCTCTGATCATCGCGTTGCTCACGGTAAGCTACCAGGCTATCAAGGCTGCACGTACGAATCCGGCCCGGTCGCTTCGATACGAATAGGAAGTGCGGCAGAAGGATCGTCGCAGCGCATGTGACATAACAGTCCAGATGATATAAGGAAGAGGTCACTATATGTTGTAATGCGTTTCGTTCCATTTTACCCATTGTTAAGATTTTCTCTCGTCGTGTGGCTGCCTGTTGTATTTTTTACTCATGATGTGCATCAAGTCCGCTCGGTTCATCAGAGATGACATTAGCCGACTGTACCCAATCATATCGACAAAACATAGAAAAGTGTAAGACCAGATGGAGATGACCCTATTGGAAGATTTTTTTTTAGATACAGACGAGCTTTCAACCGGGAACGAATCCATCGTTCTCGTCGTTTTTTAACACGACATGCGATTCTGTCGCGCCTCTCTTTTTCAGCGGGCGTGGAGGAGCGCTCGAAAGATAATCCAAACACCATCTAATAATTGATGCTTAGAGAAGGGAGTAATTGATGAGAATTCAGAAAGACCGTTTGAAACTATTTTTCAGTAATGGATTGCATCTGTATGCGGTTTGTTTAGCTTTAATGCTATTCTCGTCGATACAGCAGCGGGCTTATGCACAGGTCTTCATTGCGAGTCCGGGTAAAAAGCCGCCGCTGGACGGTAAAACGAGAACTGCCATCATCGATTCGATAACAACGGTGTTGAACGAGGTGTACGTGTTTCCTGAAAAAGCAGAAGAAATGGAAGCCTATCTTCGGAAAAAATTGAAAAGAGGAGAATACGATAACATCACAGATATTGATGTATTTGCTCAAGTACTGACCGAGGACATGAGATCCATCTGTCACGATCGCCATTTGGGTGTACAACCTTTACCGCCTTCGCAACCTGGGAGACAGGACGATTCGACACCAGAAGAGCGCCAAAAGCGTTTTATCGAACGCCTCCGATCGGAAAATTTTGGATTTAAAAAAATCGAGATTTTTCCGGAGAATATTGGATACCTTGATCTCCGTATGTTCGCAGACGCCCTATTTGCAGGCGAGACGGCTGTGGCAGCCATGAATTTTTTATCAAACGCCGATGCGGTCATCATCGATCTCCGTCAAAACGGCGGTGGCTCGCCTTCGATGATCCAGCTCATCATGAGTTATTTCTTCGATGACCCCGTGCACCTCAACAGTTTTTATATCAGAAAGGATAACAGTACGAAACAGTTTTGGACCCAGGCTCGGGTTCAGGGGCCTCGGATGCTGGACGTGCCGATTTATATCCTCACCAGTCATTTCACATTCTCGGCTGCGGAAGAATTCACGTACAATTTCAAGAATCTCGAGAGAGCTACCATCATCGGAGAAACAACGGGTGGGGGCGCCCATCCTACAGAGGCGCACGTATTTCCCGGTTTGCTTGTTCAGATATCGGTACCCTTTGGTCGTGCCATCAATCCCATATCGGGAACGAATTGGGAAGGAACGGGTATTGAACCTGATATCACCGTGCCAGCCGAAAAGGCCCTTTTTCGAGCGAGGAAAGAGATTATTCGAGAGCGTACCGCTCGGGAAGAGGATGCAACGAAAAAGAGGAGACTTGAATGGACGCTGGAAAACCTTGAAATTGAAGAAAATCCCGTTCACCTGGAATTAGAAACACTCAAGGAATATGAAGGAGTTTACGGCCCCAGAACGGTATTTTTAAAGGGGGGAGAATTGATGTATAAACGCGGCTCTCAGCCGGATCACAAGCTCGTGCCCATGGGAAATGAAATGTTCATGCTAGAGGGGCTCCCTTATTTTCGGTTACGTTTTATACGGGACGAGTCAGGTCGTGTGACAGAAGCGGTGGGTATGTATGATAATGGAGCAACCGACAGCACGAAACGTACCGAAAATTAGGAGAGTGTACTTTACAGGTTCTTCACGAAAGGTGATAAATAGGTTACGAGTTCACGAAGGCCCAGGATATGCCCTGGGCCTTTGTCATGTACATTCTGTTACCGATTATTTTTATCTCGATTACTTATTCATCGGATGATACCTGTTCAAAGTGCTAGAATATATAATTGTAAATGTCAGATAAATAGTAACTTATCGGTTTTGATAAAATATCTATAAGGCGACAGTTTTGAATCTTTGATTCTGTGTTCAGATCAGGATCGATACGCCTGGTAAGATTTATCGAGAACATTTTAAAAATTGTCTAGTGACAAAAAGAGTTTATTGTTACCGCACAGGCCGAATACGTATATTTCGTAGACGGCGTTCGGCCTCTCGTCTTTAGCTTCACGGGTTGACTGACTGTTGAAGGTGGTATTGGATCCCCTTTTATATTACAAAGAGTAAACCATATCAACAGACAACGTCATGACTCTTTCGGTATAATCGTCGTTCATGGTCGCGTGGTTGGTGAACACTCTGTGCCAATGGAGGATGCCGTATTCGAAGGCGAGATGAAACGACAATGGTGATACCCCGAATGTTGACCCTACGGTAAACAGATGCATGACATTTTGTTCTGCATTCTGGTACGCATCGACCCGGGGAACTCCTCGAACGTCGCCCACCGATCGGTTCGACGCGTAGAGTTGCGGTATATACGCATATCCCGCTCTGATGGGTATTTTGGTCTTTTTAAATGGGCGACCTTCCACACCGGCTCGGAATATATGGGTGTGTTTCCAGTTGGGCTGTCCCCCGTACTCGAACAGATTGATTTGAATATCAGATTCCTCGTATGGATGGAACTCGGCATCCAGACAAAATGTCCATTTCTTTATTCCGGTGTAGGCCAGGCCAAAACCCAGAACCAGGGGCATGTTCCATGACGTTTGGTCGTAAGGCGGCAAGCTTGGAAGGAACAACGCATCGTCAGAAACGGATGTATTTGCCTCCACCGTCATGGAAAACGGTTTTTCGACAATGAATCCGGCACCGAATGAATCTCGCCGCCATTGAATTCCGATGCGAACATTCGTTCCTTTCAAGTGGCTTTCACACCGGGCCCACGCGTCCGACAACCTGCCGTGGTCATCCCCGGTGATCGTACTGGCAATCGTTCCGGTATACCTGTAAAGGGTGATGCCCAGGGAGAGATTTTTTGTGACTCGGATGCCCGAGGAAAGACAGAGGGCATAAACGCTGCCATCCGTCTCGTGATGAAAGTAAACACTGTAGGTAATGTACCTCCTGTTGTTGTTGACAACCGGATTTAATTTTTGAATCACTCCGATTCCGAGAGTGATATGCTGAGTCAGGGGTACGCCCGCCAGCACATGCTCCACGTTGTAGTGCTGATCGTTCCATTTCATGACCTTGGCCCACTGGTCGTTGTAGTTGTTAAACAGATTGTAGGCGATGTAGACCGCATTCAGACCGACGGATAGTCCACGTGCGGGTTTTACGGAGAGTCCTCCGGGATTCAAGTCCATGGACGAGATGTCGTCGACAACGGCCAGGCCCGCACCTGCCATGCCTCGATATGTACCGGAAACAACATGCGGATTCAGCGAGGCATTCTGGCCGAAAACTAAAGATCCGAAATGTAAGCAAATGAACAACAAAAGGGAGCATCGGGGGAACATGAGATTCCTCGTTAAGATTTTTAAATAGGAAATTTTGACTATGTATTGATGCCTTGCATATGGTTGTTGTCAAGAGAAATGTCTGGTTCTTCTCGTTCTCTTCCAATCCAAGGGCGATACCCTCCTCCCTGGGATTGGCTCACTACAGCCCTTCTCCTATTTACAATACGTATTTATTCACGACTTACCCTTCGACCGTTCTCAATGGTCACACCTGTCGTACCGTTCGAAGGACAGTAACAGAACATCTCACCGTGTTTGGGTGGCGCGAACGATTCTATGAAACAGAAACAGACCCAATGGAAACAGGTTGGTCTCGACATGCAATCCATTTGATGATAAAGATGCTCAAGGATAATTTGCGGGATTATGGTTTTGGAGACGTCTTATTAGCAGATAGTCAGTATGGATGACAATAGGGTAAACAGTCACATGAAACGTATGAATAATTAGAAGATCAATTATTATTTGATCTAATAAATAAACGCGAAGAGTTTTCGAGTCAACGATGGCCCAGGATGTTTCCCGGGCCATCGTCGCTTATATGACGCGCGTTTTTCTCTTTCCTGCCCAGAGGATGGAGTTGATGAGCAATGACCGAAAGTGTAGGGTTCAGGTGTTTTATAAATATCCGGATTACATGTGTGGAATAAGTCTAATCCTCTGGTAGCCTTATTACCTAGATCCTTCTCCATGCGGATTCGTGTTTTAGGAGCACGTAAGCAGCCGAGTAGAGCAGGCCTGCCAGCACGAGGGAAGCATTAAAGCCCGTGGATATGGCCACCATCAGGATGAGCGTTGCGCCCAGTACGGAAGCAGCTCCGTTGACGGCAAATCCCCAATCGATCAACGCACCAACTCTCAGGGCTGCCTTGGGAAACGGCATGCCCATGAAAAATCCCAGCGGGGCAATCAGGACAACGGATACGAAGACGCGAGGCACGATTCCCAGGCCGCCTAACGCATGCGTGACATGACGGAGGATCAGGATATCCATCAGCAGCCAACACAGAATCATTATGAAGGCCGTTCGGTCGCTCACATTTCTGGAGAATCGGCTTCCCATGCCCGAGCCGATGAGCAGGGTGAGGAGGATGGTGACGATGCTGTAGATGGGGGAACCGATGAACAGGGCGTATTTCTGGATGAGCACCACCTCTACCATCATGAAGGCCATGCCGATGGCAAAGAAATACAGCCAGGGAACGCCGCGCAGTTTTTCCTCGGAACGCATGTACGGGAGTAGATTTAAGGGGATGATGATGAGCACAACGACGAGAAGGATGACCGAAAGAAGCATCTTGGAGACGGGGAACCCTTGGAAGAGTTCGGCATAGGGATCCAAATTTTTCAGGCGATTGAAGCGGAAGTGCTTCCATAAGCCCAGTTGCGCGATGAAGGGCCGGTCATCCGTGCATGGGGAGATATCGATAGGGGCATTCTGCTGCGCAACCTGCCGGTATCCGTTGGCAACGATGCGATGGATGAGGTTGTCCCCATGGGATTCCGGCGCCGGATAGAGGAGTCGGATGGTCTCGTCATCTCCCGGCACAATCTTTCCCAACGCATTGTACCGGATGTCGTCGGTCAGAGGTTTTTTCGACAGGAGCAAGACCTTGCGATTCTTCCTGGGGAGGTCGTAAACGGCGATGTGCTCGGCCGGACTTACCACCTTCCGTTCGTTCAGGGCATCCAGCACCTCGCTTACGATACGCGGCATGTACACCTGATGTTCCATCACCAGAAAACCGTTTTCCGTGAGGGCGTTCCAGTAGTCCTTGAAGGCTTCGGTGGTGAAGAGATAATTCTCGGCTAGCGCAAAAGAGCCCGACGCCAGCGCGGCCCACGTGTTGGAGCTCAGGGAATAAATTAGATCGAATTCATTCCTGAACCTGCGGATGTAGGCCCGTGCGTCCTCTGTGACAACTTTTACCCTGGGAGAATGGTAGATACGGCCCGAATAATCGACCAGCGTTACGATTCTCCCGCCGGTGTTTTTTCCTGCCACTTTTTTATACCCCACCGGATCGCCGCGAAGCATCATCCTGTTGATATGGGGAATCACCTCGACGGCATGGACTTCTGCGGCGCCCTCTGCCAGGGCCTGGAGTACATCGCTCCCACCGCCGGCACCCAGGGACAGGAACGTGCACGATGGGAATTGCTTGATCAGGTAAGAAACGTCGAGCTCCCACTGGGGATCGAAATACTCGAACGCCTTCCAGTTGCCGTCGAAGGGGAGTACCGGTGATTTGGAGGCATTGTCTGTGTTGATGACGCGAAACCGGCCATAGTCGTGCACCTTGATTTGTGCCATGGCATCCCAGTGGGTATAAATGACGGGCGCCTCTTCTTCTCTTCCGATACTCAGGGACGATGCCCCGAAGGCGGACAGAATCAACGTGGCCACGATGAGAAGCGCGGGAAGCCGTTTCCATATGCGATGACTACTCAAGAAAGCTGCTATGAGAATAGGCACGGCTAT
>CAZTKR010000216.1:0-6816 GCA_964614115.1 uncultured bacterium
AGGACAAGGCTCAATGCACTGAGAAGGCCAAAGCCATCGTCAAGGCGGCTGTGGATAGGGTCGTGTATCACGAGCCGTTGGAGATCCAAAAGATCGAATCTCGCCCCGATGTACTCGTCATCGGAGCAGGCATAACGGGTGTTCGTACTGCCTTGACTCTGGCTCATAACAAAAGAAAGGTGTATCTGGTCGAAAAATTGCCCTACATAGGGGGGAAGGTGGCGCGGTATGAGAAGGTGTTTCCTAATCTCGAATGTGCCTCCTGCCTCATCGATCCCATGATGGATGAGCTCCTGCACCACGAGCATATCGACATACTCACGCTCAGCCGAATCAAGGCGATGAATGGGTTTTACGGTAATTTTATCGTTACCGTCAATCAGGAGGCCCGATTCGTGGACCCGGAGAAATGTCTGGGATGCGGGGTCTGTTTTGATGTGTGTCCCGTTGAGATGCCGAATGAATACAACGAGGGGCTTGATTCGTGTAAGGCTATACATATTCCCTTTGCCGGCATTCTTCCCAGCGTGGCTGTCATCGATAAAGAACACTGCCTGCATTTTACAGAAGACGGTTGCAGCGCATGCCAGCAGGCATGTCCTTTCGATGCTGTCCGTTATGAAGAACAGGATCATCTGCATGAACTCAAGGTAGGGGCTATCGTACTGGCTACCGGTTTCGATATATTCGACCCAAAGAAGGCGCCCCAGTATGGATACGGAAGGATCGAGAATGTGTACACCGCCCTCGAGTTCGAGCGACTCCTCAATTCAACGGGTCCGACGGGAGGGCGCATCGTACTGAAGAATGGACAACCTCCCCAAAAAATTGTGCTCGTTCATTGTGTCGGTTCACGCAGCACTCAGTTCAATAAATACTGCTCTGAAGTCTGCTGCATGTATACATTAAAATTTGCCCATTTGATAAGGGAAAACCTACCCAATACTGCCGTTGCAGAGATATGCTCCGACTTATGTCTGCCGGGCAAAGAATCCACGCACTTTTTCAAGAAACTCACGGGAGTCGAGTTTCTCTGGATGAAAAATCCCGATCTGATTGAGATCGATCGGATCGGTGATCAGATCGAGATCGCATACACGGACGTCCGTGGCATGAACCAGAAGGTGACGGCAGACATGGTGGTGTTGGCCTGTGGTATCCACGGAGTAAAAGAGAATCGTGAATTGGCAGATATGATGGGAATATCGCAGGATGAACACGGCTTTTTTATCGAGGAGGACACACCGTTGGCTCCTGTCTCGACGGGTGTCGAGGGTATATATGTGGCCGGATGCGCAGCGGCGCCATCGAGCATTCAAGGCTCGATAACGCAAGGGCTGGCAGCAGCGGGAAGGATTCTGTCCAGCCTGATACCCGGAGAGATGTTATCGCTGGAGGCCATGACGGCTCAAATCGACGACGACCTCTGTTCGGGTTGTTCGATATGTATAGGCGCTTGTCCTTACAAGGCCATCGGAAAGAGTGAGGACGGAAAGCACATTCGTGTGAATGAAGTCTTATGCCGCGGCTGTGGCGTATGTGCGGTTGCCTGTCCCAGTGCTGCGATACGGTGCCGGCATTTTACCGATGATCAGGTGTGTGCGGAGATAGGGGGGGTCATTCATGGCGAATTTTAAACCCAAGATTATCGGTTTCCTTTGTCATTGGTGTTCTTATGAGGGTGCCGATTCCGCAGGCAGGGCAGGAAAGGCGTATCCTGCAAATCTGCGGTTCATCCGAGTGATGTGCAGCGGCAGGGTCGATCCGCAATTCGTCATCAGGGCCTTTCGGGAAGGTGCCGACGGCATCCTCATCTTAGGGTGCCACCCCGGCGATTGCCATCATCGAGAGGGTAATTATTATGCGTTGAGACGGTATACACTTCTCAAACGGCTGCTGGAACCATTGGGCATCGAGCAGGCACGGCTGAAGCTCGACTGGATTTCGGCCAGCGAGGGGGATAAGTTTGTTCGAGTCGTGACTCAGATGGTCGATGATATCAAGGCGTTGGGTCCGCTGGGAGCGCTCAGAGGAACGGTTTCTGTTCCCATGAGTGACGGAGATGCCGAGAGCATGGCTGCCCCCGATGTCACGAGGGACGATTCAGAAGTTACTGGTTCCATCGTCGGCACGAAGCACAAAGTGATGTACAATTTGTCATGAGTAACCGAAGAAAGGAGACGTTATAATGGCTGTTGAAATCCTGGACACCCTCGGCCTTAAATGCCCTCAGCCGGTTCTTAAACTAGCCGTTCGAGCTCCGGATATGGCATCCGGGTCTATTCTGGAAGTCCTGGGAGATTGTCTGACGTTTGAGAAGGATGTGCGTACATGGTGTGATCGGCTGGGCAAAGTTTTTCTTTCCGTGAAGAATGAAGGGGATAACAAGAAGCGAATTCGGATACAGTTCTGAGGATGACACGAATTGGTAATTAGCTTACCGATTCTCAACTATTGGTAAGGACCCGTTCGAATGGGAAAGAAAATGAAGTGTTGGGAAGTATTTGGATGTGAAGAAAAAGCGTGTCCCGTACTGAAATCGAAGGCCAACAATTGCTGGCTGGTTTCAGGGACCCGTTGCCGTGGTGAGATACAGGGCAAGTTTCTGGAAAAGATGGAAATATGCCTGGAGTGTTCCGTGTTCGCGGCAAACATGGATGTCGATTCGATGAAAGAAACCATTGATATCGTAAACAGTCAATTCAAAAGATATCGACAACGGATCGACAAGCGGGACCGTGAACTGGAGAACATCAGCATGGACCTGGCTATTGGACTGTCGGAAAGTTTTGAAATGCTTCAAAGACTCTCTTCGGGAGACACCACGGCCAGGATCCAAATCACCACGAAGAACGAACTGTTGACAAAATTACAGATCCTGCTCAACCAGACAGCCGCCCGTGTGGAGGAGATGGTCCATCAGCATCACGAGTTGGCCATGGGACTCTGTGAGCAATACGATGCATTGGCCAAGATTGCGGCGGGTGATCGCACGGTTCGAGTACCCGAGACGTCGGATAATGAGCTGATCGCCAAACTTGGGATGCTGATTAATAAAGAGACAACCATCTTGACGGATCTGCTGGAGGAGATGGAATCCACGAGTCTGGAACTGGCCCTGGGGCTGTCGGAAAACTTTGAAGTACTCCAGAAAGTAGCCGAAGGTGATCTCACCGTTAGGGCGCCCGAGAAATCCCAGAACGAACTGCTTGCAAAATTGGGAGCCGTGGTCAACCAAACGATTGCTAACTTGAAGGACTCATGGGACAATTTACAGAAATCCAACACACAATTAGAGTGGGAACTTATTCAACGTAAGAAAGCAGAACGAACGTTAAAGGAAGGCGCAGAAAAATACAAGACACTCACTGAGAATATCAATGTGGGTATATTTCGGAATACTCCCGGGTCCAAGGGTCATTTTATCGAAGCCAATAGTATGATGCTGAAGTTATTTGGTTTTGATAGTAAAGAAGAGTTGTTCAAGAATCAGGTTTCGAGTCTTTATCAAAATCCCGCTGAACGGAAAAAATTCAGCCAGAAGATGTTGGCCGAAGGATTTGTGAAAGATGAAGAGCTTATGCTCAAGAAAACAGACGGCACGCCCATATGGGGGTCTGTGACTGCGGCAGCCGTGACGGATGAGAACGGTGAGGTGAGGTTTTATGATGGAGTGATCGAAGATATAACAGATCGGAAGAGAACGGAGGAAAGACAGCAAAAACTCCTGGAGGAATTGGAAATTGCCAACCAAGAATTGAAGGATTTTGCGTACATCGTATCCCACGATTTAAAAGCACCGCTCAGGGCGATTGGATCGTTAACCGATTGGTTGCTGAACGACTATGAGCAAGCGTTCGATGAAGAAGGAAAAGAATTGTTGCATCTGCTTACCGGACGAGTAAGACGGATGAATGAACTCATCAACGGTATTCTCCAGTACTCCAGGATTGGACGTGTGGAAGAAGAGAAATCGGCAGTGGACCTAAATCATCTGGTCTGTGAGGTCATCGACTTGGTCTCACCTCCCCTGAGTATTGAGATAGAAATCCAGGACGAACTACCTACTGTCATGGGTGAAATGACACGTCTGGAACAGGTCTTTCAAAACCTGATCAGCAACGCCGTGAAATACATGGACAAACCGGAAGGCAAGATCAAAATAGGCTGTATTTCCGAGAACCAGGATTGGCTATTCAGGGTGGTCGATAATGGTCCTGGTATTGAGAAAAAGTACCATGACAAGATATTCCAAATATTCCAGACATTGGCGCCGCGCGATGAATGTGAAAGTACTGGGATAGGTCTTACGGTGGTGAAAAAGATTGTAGAAACGTTTGGTGGAAAGATTTGGCTGGAATCGGATGTGGGTGTGGGGAGTACGTTTTATTTTACGTTACCCAAGAATTAAATCGGCGGAGGATAGAAATGAACAGTAAAAAATCAATTCTTCTGGTTGAGGACGACAAGGTTGACGCCATGACCGTGAAACGCGCCCTCAGGGACTTGAATGTGACGAATCATTTGGATATCGTCGGCAACGGTGAAGAAGCGCTGGCGTATCTGAAGAATGAAGAGAACAGGGAGCCTTGCATCATTCTGCTGGATTTGAATATGCCAAAGATGAACGGTATCGAATTTTTGAAGATTATCAAAAATATGGACTCGTTTAAAATGATCCCCGTGATTGTTTTAACCACGTCCAAGAATGAGCAGGACAGGATCGAAAGTTTCCGATTAAGTGTAGCCGGTTACATGATTAAACCGGTGGATTATATGCAATTCGTAGAGACTGTGAAAATGATAGAGATGTACTGGACGCTGAGCGAGTTACCTGCTTAAAAAGTCCGAAGTCTCTCTATTCCCGTACCATGGGACGATTGGGCGATGGCCGGGAATACGATAGTTGGAGTTGAGACAATACACACGGGTGATGGCATCCATGAAAGATGTACGCATAAAAGTATTACTCATCGATGATGACAGGGTCGATCAAATGGCATTTAAACGATTGGTTCGCGATGAGAATTTGTCGTTTGATTACGCTATCGCCGGTTCTGTTTCGGACGCAACAACCGTCTTAAATTCCCAACAGTTTGATGTTGTAATTGCCGATTATTTTCTCGGAGACGGCACAGCGTTCGACCTTTTTGATTCGATCATCGACACACCCATTGTTTTTGTGACAGGAGGAGGGGACGAAGAGACGGCTGTTCGGGCAATGAAAGCCGGCGCGTATGATTATATCATCAAGGATCAGGAACGCAATTACCTCAAGGTGCTCCAGATTACGGTTGAGAATGCCATCAGACACAAGAAGGCCGAGGATCAATTCAGAATGCTCTCACATGCGATCATGAGCATTCACGATAGCGTGTTTATCACGAATAGGGAGGAGGAAACGGTCTTTGTGAACCATGCGTTCTGTACGACCTATCAGTACAACGAGGAGGAGGTACTGGGCAAGCCGATTGATATCATCTGGAAGGATGATTCGGATCGAGGCGAATCCAGTCGTATCCCCGTACCGACAATGGAGGATGGTTGGGAGGGTGAGGTTTATCACCGACGAAAAGATGGGAGTGTCTTCCCGGTTTCTCTTTCGACATCCATCATCAAGGATAGTAACGGAAACGGCATCGCCGTGGTGAGTGTAGCACGTGATATCACCGAACGTAAACGTGCGGAGGAGGAATTAAAAAAAGCCAAGGAGGCGACCGAGAACAGCAACAAGGAACTGACGCTCGCCGTTGAACGGTCAAATATGATGGCCGTTGAGGCCGAACTGGCCAACAAAACAAAGAGTGAATTTTTAGCCAACGTGAGTCATGAAATCCGAACTCCAATGAACGGCATCATCGGCATGACCGATCTTGCACTGGAAACCGAACTCACCCCCGATCAGCGGGAATATCTTGAGGCCGTGCAGTATTCGGCGAATTCGCTGTTGAATTTGATCAACGATATACTCGACTTTTCTAAGATAGAAGCGGGAAAACTGGATATTGAATCCATCGATTTCAACCTGAGGGAATGTCTGGATAATGTGTTACAGCCCATGAGGCTCCGAGCAAAGGAAAAAGGATTGAAATTTACCAGTCACCTCGATCCCGATGTGCCCGATGGCTTGGTGGGTGACCCGATGCGATTAAGGCAGATACTCATTAACCTTACCAGCAATGCCGTTAAATTCACAGAACGAGGTCAAGTGGCCATCCAGATCGAGATGGAATCAAGAACTGAGAAGGGTGTGGTCCTGCACTTCATCGTGTCTGATACGGGGATCGGAATACTCCCCAGACTGCAGGGAACGATCTTTGAAGCATTCACACAGGCGGACGGTACGACGACACGAAAATACGGAGGGACAGGATTGGGTCTGGCTATCTCATCTCGGCTGGTCGCCATGATGGGTGGTCGGATATGGGTCGAGAGCCCTTTGAAAGAATACGAAGGAGAAAAATTTGGTCCTGGCAGTCGCTTTCATTTTTTAGCAAAGTTACGACTACCGAATCAGCGTTCCGAGTCCGCAGATTCGTCTATTATCGAAACAGGAGAGAGAGTATACGATTTTACAGATGAGGAGTCCAAGACCGCCCCAGAGATAGTTAATAACCTGAAACCGCCGCTCAAGATACTGTTAGCTGAAGACAATGCCATCAATTGTAAACTAACGCAGTCCATTCTACACAAGAAGGGGTGGCAGGTTGTCACGGCATCTACGGGCAAGGAAGTACTCCACTTGCTCGATTCAGAACCGTTCGATTTAATCTTGATGGATGTTCAGATGCCCGAAATGGACGGATACGAAGCGAC
>CAZTKR010000217.1:0-6784 GCA_964614115.1 uncultured bacterium
CATCCACTTGGACACAAATCCGTTGAATGGCGGGATACCTGAGATGGCAAACGCGGCAATCAGGAATGAGATGAAGGTGACGGGCATGAATTTACCCACGCCGCCTAATTTATCCAGGTCGGTGGTGTCGGTTCGATGCTGAACGGCGCCTCCGGACAAGAAGAGACATGCTTTATATATGGAGTGGTTCAACATATGAAAAAGACCGCCTGCTATCCCGATGGGATTCCCTGTCCCCAGTCCCAAAACCATGTATCCAACCTGTGAGACTGCGTGATAGGCAAGGAGCCGTCTTAAATCGTGTTGAATCAAGGCCATCATCACAGCAGCAATGATAGTCACGGCACCGATGATCATCAGAAACAGATTCATCGCTCCCGACATCTCGAACAGGTTCAAACACATACGACCCAACAGATAAATACCCAACAATTTGTCCAAAGCAGCCGGAAGGTATGCTGTGATGGGTATGGGTGCCGCTTCGGCCACGTCCGGGATCCACGTATGGAGAGGCATAGCACCCGCCTTAGCAAACGCACCCAGCGCCAGCAGTATAAAAATGATGTATACCAGAGCTTCATTGAAGGATAGAAAAATATTGTTCATCTCAAAGGTGGATGTCAGGGTATAGAGGAATCCAATGGCCAGCAGAATCAGCGCGTCGCTTCCTCCCACGATGATCAGTGTCTTCTTCGCTGCTGCCGCCGCATCCTTTCCACCGGTAAGAATGAGAAGATAGAGTGTGATTCCCAGGAAACCCCAGAAGATGAGCAAGACAATCAGATGATTCGCCAAGAGCGCTCCGCACGCGGCTCCAATCGTCCAGAGTAAGGACCCGTAGTAGCTACTCAGATTCTCTTTTCCATGCATGAAACGTAAGGAATAAAGTGTGATGAGAAACCCGAATAGACCGGATGCCAGGAGTATGAAACTGCTTAAATCATCCAAGCGCAGTATGAGAACGTCGTTGTATATCCAATCGAGAGGCTTTTGAGTAAAAAGCCAGATGACCAAACCAAAGGCTATGGCCGATCCGATGAAAGCAAGGAACTCGCGAATCACTTTAATATTTCGCGGAATAATCGCACAGACCGTACCGATGATAATTGGAATAATAATGGGATAAAGAAGCGGATTCATTACACACCCAATTCTTTTCTTACCTCTTCGGTCCTCTCATGAGAGAGGCGAAGGAGATCATTTGCTCTTAATACGCGTTCTTCATTCCTATCGTGATCGACGACGATAATCCGTTCCGTACAACAGTAACACGGGTCCACCGCAGCCAGCACGAGTGCAGCATCGGCCACTTTTTCACCCACGCAGGCAACTTCGTTAGAAAAAATATTGACATAACTGGGAGCCCGTACTTTATACCGAGCCGGAAAATTGGAGCCATCGCTACGGCAGTAATGGTATACTTCGCCCCTGGGCGCTTCTGCCCGCCCGATTCCTTCACCCGGAGGAAGTTCCTTCACATGAAGGTCGATGATACCAGGCTTCATCTTATCGAAACACTGCTCGATAATCTTAACGGCTTCATACATCTCCAGCACACGGCAGACGACCTTAGCGAAGACATCCCCTTCCTCAAGTACCACCATGTCCCAATCCAACCAATCGTAGGCAAAGTAAGGATCGTCCTTGCGTACATCGATGGCAATACCCGACGGCCTCGCCGTAGGACCGACAACACAATAATCGATCGCCTGTTGTTTTGTGAGTATACCCACACCTTTCGTACGAGCGTGAATCACGGGATCATCGAGTGCAGCACCTTTGAACATGTCCAACGCGGGCTTTAACTCATCGAGCAGTTTCCTGAACCAGGGAATATCTTCGTCCAGCACATCCCTTCGAACGCCCCCGACCTTAAACATGGCATAGCTTTGGCGGTTACCCGTCATTTTATCCAGAATATCACAGACCAATTCCCTGTATTTCCATGCCCACATCCAGACCGTGTTGTATCCGATAAAGTGTCCGGCCAGACCCAGCCACAGCATATGCGAATGAATTCTTTCCAATTCTGCCACAATGGTCCGAATATACTGTGCCCGCTCCGGTGCTTCGATACCGCCCAAATCTTCCATGGCGCATACCGATGCTGCCGGATGGCTCGTCGAACAAATCCCACAGATTCTCTCGACGAGAAAAACCACCTGATCCCAGGACTTCGACTCGGCCAGCTTTTCGATACCCCGGTGATTGTAACCGATCTCGATGTCGAGTTTCGTTACCCGCTCCCCTTCAACGTGGAGACGGAAAAACTCCGGTTCTTCCTGGAGTGGATGATACGGACCAATGGGAATAATTTCGCTCATTGATCCCTCCTCAAGGGATACTTCCCTTCGGGCCAGTCATCGGGGAGAATTAAATGTTTCATATTTGGATGATTCTTGAATTGAATACCGAACAACTCATTTATCTCCCGTTCGATCCATTCCGTCCCTTTGATATAAGGGGCCATGGATTCGATTTCGAGCTCGGGTTTTTTCACGAACACACGAACTGAAAATACCTGCGGAAGATTTTGGAAATCAAAATGATACAAGATGTCTATTCCCCCACGAGGTGTATCGACTGCAGACGCGATGATAAACCGTGCCGGAAACTCATTGAACAGAAACCGACCAAATTCTATCCAATCGCTGGGATCGATATCCACGTAAATTCGGTTCTCATTGTGTTCGTACCACTTGAGAATCTTATCGTCATACTTCTCGTGTATCTTCTTTTGGATTTCTTTCCAAGTCATACGACGCTCACTCATCAAGCTTTCTGCCGAAGCATTGTCAAGAGTTTTGCCACACCGGCAATGATGCCTTCCGGTTTGGGGGGACATCCCGGTATATAAATATCCACGGGAAGAACCTCATCCACCGTTTTAGGCATCACATAACTTCCATCGAATACGCCATGTCCCAAAGAACAGGTTCCGATGGCAATGACGACCCCTGGTTTGGGCATTTGCTCATACACTTCTTTCGCCCGGGGTATGCACTTCATGGTCATATTCCCGGTGACCAATAGCGCATCGGCGTGCCGGGGACTTCCCACCAGAACGATCCCAAACCTCTCTAGATCGTAGCGCGGTGTGAGACAGTCCAAAATCTCAATATCACAGTTGTTGCAACTACCCGTGGATAGATGGTAGACCCACGGTGATCTCGTCAAAGCTTTTAATTTCAGTCCCATATAGATTACCACCCTAAGAAGGCCAGTACGACGGCGATAATAGCGATAAACGTCATTGGCCCCCATAAGAATTTCATAGCCTGATCGATCCTCACACGAGGATTCGTATTCCTGATGAGAACGATTAAAACAAGAAGGACGACGTATTTCAGGATAGACCAGAGAATGGCCATACCTTGAAAATTCATCCCTCCCAGAAAGACCAGCACCAGTACCATCGGTAAAGTGAAAAGCATCATCATCCGCGTGAGCTTGAAGAGTGCCAGCGGTGGTCCCGAGTACTCGACATAAGGCCCACTCATGATTTCTGTTTCGGCTTCGGGAATGTCGAAGGGAACAAGCGTCAATTTGGCCTGCATGGTGATGACAGCCACAATCATCGCCAGCACACCGGAGACAGAACTGAATACCATGCCGTTGGCCTGTTGAAGCTCTACGAATTTGCTTAGCTGAATATGACCGTCGAGCTTTATTACAGCCACAAAGACAGCCAGGAGGAAGGGGAGCTCATCGGCTAACATCAACTTCATCTCCCGGCTCGCCCCCAGAGAAGCGATGGGATTCTTCGAAGCAAAGCCGCCGATGATCACAGCAATGGCGGGCATCATCAAAAAATAGAGAAGAACGATGAGGTCACCACCAAAACTTTTTTCCGGCCAGAGGATGGCTGTCCACACCAGGGTTGAACACAGCGTCACGGCTACGAGCCCAAACATCGGCGCCATTAGGAAGGTTAATCTCGATGCTCCTCTGGGGACAATGGTTTCCTTTCCCAGCAGCTTTACAAAATCGTAGAGGGGCTGTAACAGCGGTGGTCCAACCCGCCACTGAACCCTTGCCGTGACCTTGCGGTCAATCCAACTGGCCAGCATGCCTACAGCAGCTGTGAAGCAAAATCCCGGAAAAATCAAATATGCCAAGATCGGATTCATATCAGATATATTCTTCCTTTTTCCATGGTATGGAATGAATGACTAAATGCTCTCCAACCAAAAATCGATGTTCTTTCTCATCGGGTTCGAACGTACCGTATTGAATGGCACCTTCTTCACAACCGCCCACACAGACCGGAACCTCATTCTCGGCCAACCGATTGATACATAAATCACACCGTGATGTGGCGTAAGGAATGACTTCCGGTAGAATTGTACCAAAAGGACAGGCATACGAACAACTGTTGCACGCAACGCACCGGAGATTATACCGCTTGATGATGCCGTCCTCTTGTTTCTCTAACGCATCGGTCGGACATGCTTTCACACAGGGAGCATCCTCACAATGCCGGCATGTTGCTGCAAACTCAGCCAGCTCTCGGAGGTAAATAGCCCCACTGTTGAAAGGATGGTAAAAATAACTGCAAGCGACGTCACATGTATCGCACTTGCGACAGAGTTCAAGATCGATAAATAATCGTTTCGCCATACTTATTCCCAGATGTCTGGAAAATCCTTAAGTTGCTCGAATGTAAACACGGGCCCGTCCTTGCAGATGAAATAGTGATCGATCATGCAGTGACGGCATTGCCCGATACCGCAATACATCTTTCTCTCCATCGAGAGGTAGATGTCCTTTGGCTGGTAACCAACGTCGAGAAGTTTCAACGTTCCGAACTTCATCATGATGGGAGGCCCGATGACGACAGCGGCAGAGTTCTTCAGATCCACCTTTACTTTATCCATCAGGATTGTCACCACACCCTCGGAATGTGCCCACGTTTTATCGGCCTTGTCCACCGTCAAATGAAGCTCGATCTTTTTCTGGAACTCGTCTATCTGATACTTGTATACAACATCTTCGGGTGTACGGGCACCGTAACACATCAGGATACGCGGGAATTTATTTTTCTCGTCCAGAAGACTGTAGAGCAGCGCACGGGCCGGCGGAAATCCGACTCCTCCGATGAGGAGAAGCACTTCTTTCCCGTAAAAGTCTTCGAGAGGAAAACCATTCCCGTAGGGTCCTCTGATTCCAACCGAATCTCCCTCCTTCAACTTATGGAGCTCATCGGTCATATAACCCACATTCTGAACAGTAAATTCCAATATGTCCGGCTTGGATGCGGTAGAAGACATGGCAAACGGTGCTTCGCCCACGCCGGGTATTGTCAATTCGGCAAACTGTCCGCAGTGAAACTCAAATCCATTCTCTGGCCTGACAACAAAGGTTTTAATCCCTGGCGTTTCAGTGATAACCTTTTCGATGATTCCCTTTTGAGGCTGATATGGATTCTTTTGCTGGCTCATAGATAATTCAACCTTTAGCTTTTAGCCAGATCCCTAATCGCTGCACGCATATCGATGCGCCCCTGACATCCCTCGATGCAACGTCCGCATCCTGTACAGCCGACCATGCCGTAATTATCGTCCAAATACTTAAACTTGCAAAAATATCGATTTCGGAATCGCTCGTACATACGCGGCCTTGGAGTGCCACCCCCCGCCGTCATCGCGTATCCCGTGTACTGGCAGGAATCCCATCCCCGCAGTTTGACAAATTCCTTCCGGGTCACATCATCGAGTAAATAACAGTGACACGTCGGACACGCATGATTGCAGGCACCGCATTCCACGCACGTTTCCGAATGTTTCTTCCAAACCTCGGATTCCCAACCGCCCGAGACCACATCCTTCTGAGATTTGGATATCTTAAATTCCTGATTTTGCTTTTCAACCTTGGCCGTCGTCTCTTTGCGGAGCTTGTCCAGAGCCTCTGCCTCTTCTTTAACCACTTCTTTCAAGGCTTCATCGTGCCCTTCCAACAGCTCTTTACCGCGGAGACTCCCCACTTCGATCACAAATCCATCCCATACTTTGGAAAGGTTGAGGTCGAATCCTTTTGTTGGATACGGTTGTCCCCCTACCAAAGTACAAAAGCAGGAGTCCCACGGTTGTGTGCAATCGGAGCTCACGATGATGCTTTCTTCCCTGCGCTTCTGGTACACAGGATCGGCAAATTCTCCGCCAAAAGCCTGATCGATAATGGGAAGGGCAGCAAGACCACATGCCTTCACGCCGAGGAAGAGCCAGGGCTTTTCCTGCTTGATCTTATCGCCCACGACCTCTTCCAAGGGGGGCAACAAGAAAGACTTCAACGGTTGAACAGCGCGTGCCTCATCGTAAACGACGGAAGACATGTTCTCTGGAGTGACGGGTTGAACGAAAAGCCCACCATCGACTCGTTGAGGGGCAAGGACCGTAAACTTCTCCATCCACCCCTGCAGTATCGTACCCCAGTGCGCTTTTCCGATATAATATCGTTCTTCCATAAAGGCTTCTTCGCTCTAATCCATCGTATGAAATCTACAAGAAGATAATTTAAAAAGTGGAAAAGGAGTAAAATGAAATGAAAAAAAAGCAACATTTCTTGGGTGCTGACGGTTGACGCGAGGATTCACATTCATCATGCTAGAAATGCCTTAAAGTATCTACTCCCTCCTAGAAACACTAAGCAAGTGCGTCCAATATATAAAAACACATTTACTTTGTCAAGTAAAAAATGCCTCGATATAAAAATAAATTGCACTTATATATAATCATTATAAGCTTTACTTAATATCAAGTTTACTCCTTGTTGAAAAACCAAAGGA
>CAZTKR010000218.1:0-3754 GCA_964614115.1 uncultured bacterium
TTAAGATCGGAGGTATACGATGTTGCGACGGAGATTCAATATATGGCTTCTGATGGGCTTGATGGGATTGGGGCCTATAAGTGCTTGGGATCAAACGACGGCTTCATCCTGGGAGGCTCCGCCTCAGGGAGATGAACAGGCCCTGTCCCATGAAGCGTCCTTGTCTATTCCATCAGAAGGCGAAGATACCCTTCCTTCTCCTCCTCCACAAGCAGGTCAAAACGGACTACGCCGTCAGAAGCCTTTGGCCCAGCCTCAGCAAGATGTTTTGTATCTGACGCCTGAACAAGAGAGAGAAGCCATCGAGTACATCCGGGAAGTCTATCCCGACAGGGTGGAAAGGTTGTTGGCTATCAAAGAGAGAAGACCCTTGTTGTACCGGAGATTTCTCTCCAGGGGCTATCGAGAAATGCGCCATCTGGAGGAACTAAAGGAGAAGGACCCGGAGCGTTATGATCAGAGGATGGAAGAAAAAAGGCTCGATGAGGAAGCCCGAAATCTGGCAAAGCAGTATCGCGAATCGGATGATGAGAGTGAGAGGGCCAGGTTGAAGGATGAGTTGAAAACGCTTTTAGATAGAATTTTTGATTACCGCCAGCGAAACCGGCAGTTTGAGATCGAAAAATTGGAGAAACGGCTGGCAGAATTGAAGGAAACGAATCAGCAGCGATTGGATAACAAAGATGAGATTGTCCAGCGACGACTGGATCAAATGCTGGGCAGACAGAGAGAGTGGGAATGGTAAATGGATGAACGCATGTGAAAGAGTCCCGCCCATTATTCATCGAGAACATTCAAGAAACTCATCGACAAGCCGTCGATGAGCTTCTTTGTGATTGTAGGTACCGTCCTTCATCCCAACATGCAATACGTATTCCATCTGTTCGGTGTCCGCCTGACAAAGATTCGACTCATCCTTAAAAAATATGCTCGTCTGTTGACATGACAGACTCATTCCCTTTCCAAATACCGCGGTGTGAAGTATTCATCCTTGACATCCGGATTGAACACGATACTGTTGACTTTTAACACAGACCTGCGTTCGTTCTGTTTGTTCTCCATTTCCAGATGGATAAGGCGGTATTTGTGATTTTGAGGGTCAAGCTCTCGAATTTCGTGAACCGTCAATTCCTTATGAAGCTCTCCGTCGAGGTCATAATAAACGGATTTTCGGACGACAAAATCTGTTTTGGCTATCCAGGTGATTTTCTTTGAAAAGCCGTTCTCATCGGCGATGTCATCGTCGTTGGGTGTCATCTCAATCTTCCAGCACGGAATGCCATTAACGTCTTCCTCTCCGAGAAGCGTGAATGCAAAATCACTCAACGTGGGTGGTGTAATGTCAGAATACGAGAATTCCGAACCCATGAAGCTCTTGGATTTCTCCGAGCTGACGATGCGCCGTGTCTTTCGCAGCGCCGGCATGTAGAGCCACATATCGTCGTCTTTGTCTTCGTAATCAAAGGAAAGAAATCCCGTTCCCTTCACGTCCGCTGGCGATAAGAATCGGATCAGTTTTTTCTCGGTATCGCCATCGTCATAGAGTTTAGACACCTGTGCGACCTGGCGTACACGCTGACGGCCTTTGCCATCGAAGATGGTCATCGTCGAGGTGGCTTCGGTACCTGCCAGTTCCACCGTATCGAAGGATTTTTCGACGATTTCATAGGCGGTAAGTGTCTGTTGAGCCAGTAACGGTGCAGAAGAAAACAGATATAAAAGTATAGGGAGTAAAGTAAGTCGTTTCATGATTTCCTCCTGATTGATAAAATCTTGACCATCTGATTATGCTATCTTTTTAGGTTCTAAGAATTTGGGCCTGAGCACCAGACAGAGCGATGGAATAAGAACCAGTGCTCCGATGAGACAGGCGAATATGGTCACGATGACCAGGAAGCCAAAGAACTTAACGGGCGCGAAGTTGGAAAATAGCAGAGCGAGGAATCCGATGATGACCGAGAACGCGTTAAACACGATGCCCCGGCCCGTGGTGGTCAGTGTTTTTTTCACGGCTTCCACAGGTTCGAGCCCCATCTGCCTTTCCTCCCGGTAGCGCCAGAGGAAATGAATCGTGTAGTCGACGCCCACACCGATCATGATGGAGGACAGCATGGCCGTGGCGACGTTGAGCTCGATACGGAACAGGCCCATCAGGCCGAACAGGATGGTCATGGATAAGGTCAACGGAATGGCCGAAATGAGACCCGCAACGACGGAACGGAACAGAATCATCAGAAGAATGGCAACGATGATCGTGGCCATAAAAAGAGACAGTATTTGGCCGTTGACGACTAGCCGCGCCATATCGGAAATGACAAAACCAAAACCACCCACCAGGAGGACATCGGGATCATCCTTTAGCATGTCATCGGTGCGTTGGACGATCTTGCTCAGTTTGGTCGTACTGGTCGTGTTCAAACGTGCTGTGAGGAGGGCATGCTCATACGGAAAGTCGACCAGTTTTTCAAAATCTTCGGCGTCTCCGCTCATGGAATAGAGCTCGAAGTATTGGGCGATGGCATTCCGGCTGTTAGGAATCCGGTTGTAGCCGGGTTCGTCGGGATCGTTCAAAGCACGGCTCATCTGGCGAATAACGCGTGCGATGGACGTTGTGTTTCCGACTTCGGGCCACGTCCTGAGCCGACTCTCCAGCGTATCGATCTTGGTCATGATGCGAGGTTGTTTGATATCTCCCTGAAAGACAACGGAAATGTTGTTCGATCCTCCCAGGTTTTCGTTTATCAAATCCGTCGCATGGACAACAGGATGGTCGTCGGGAAAATAGCTGTTTGGATCTGTGTCCACGATAACGAAGAAAATACCGATGGCGGACAAGGCCGAAAAGATGAGGGCCGTCACGATGACGGTTTTTGGCTTCGCGGAAACCAGCTCACCAAAGAACCACAGCAGCCGTTCCAGAACATGTTTTTTGGAATGGTTCTCATTATCCTGCATCACGGGCTTGGCTCTAGGCAGCAGGGATATGACGGCCGGAATGAAGAATAAACTGGCGGCCAGGGCGTACACGATTCCGATGGATGCGAGGATTCCCAGCTGTTTTGCACCCACGATTACGTGACCCAGGAGGCAGAGCATACCCGATATGGTCGTGAGGCCTGTCAAGAGGACGGGCTTGCTGAGACTGGAAAACATCCGTCTTGCCAGGTCGTCTTTGGAGTAACGGTTGGCCGGAACATTGTCCTCCTGGTATTTGGCAATCATGTGGATACCGTAGTCGTTGGCCACGGCGATGAGGAAAACCGGCAGAATGATGGTAATGACATAGATTTTCCATCCCAAGAGGGGAATCATGCCCATGGCGACCAAGATGGACATCATCACCACAAAGAAGGGCAGTAGGACACCGCGAAGTTGCTTGAAGCAGATGAACAGGAAAAGCAGCATGATGAGGATGCCGACAGGCATGAGACGTCTCAGGTCACCCTGAATGTTCCGGCTGACGGATCCACGGATATAGGGCAGGCCGCCGACAACCGTCTCTTCTTGGCCGGGGTTGTTGCGAACGAGTTTTTCGATCTGAGGAACGATGTAGACATCGGGGACATCGGTTTTCAAAACAGCGATGATGGCGGTTATCGTGAAATCGGTCGAGATCACACTCCCGTAGACGATGTCGTTGGCTTTTATCTCCTGCCTGAGTTGTTCTCTCTGCTCATCGTTCCTGGGGATGCGCTTAACGGCCGGATCGACGATCATGGCGCCGTCTTCACCCCGGATACTCTTCAGATCGAAG
>CAZTKR010000218.1:3764-6761 GCA_964614115.1 uncultured bacterium
CTTGATGCTCTTGAGTTCAAACAAGGATAACACCTTGTCGACACCCTTGATGCGGTTCATCTCTTTTGACATTTTCTTGACACGCTTTAATGTCTCTGCGTTAAGCACATCGTCGGTCCGGACGAGTACCATGAGCATATCGGTACCGCCGAACAGCTCATCGATCTTCTCCGTATTCAAACGTGAAATCATGTCCTCGGGCAGCTGACTCTTCATATCCGGATCGATTTCCACGAACCGAAGCTGTAATCCCAGAATGATGGTGACGGCCACAAAGCCGAGGATAATCGGCCAGCGAAACTGGATAATCTTATCTGCGAGTGTGTTCATCGATTACTCCGTTTTTTCGTTTGTATTGTTCCGATAATCCTTTGACGCCGCGTAGGAGTATCGTAGAGATAATCTCTTTGTATCGGTCGTAGAACATGTCATCAAACTTGATTCCCAGGGCTTTGCGTTGTACGGGCTTGACTCGGAAATGAGCCAATACGATAGAAAGCAGGGAAGGGCCGATGATACTGAAGAGCTCTTTATCGTTGGGGTCGAGGCCCAAGCGTCCGAAGAGTCCACCCACGGCGTCGATGAGCCGGTGTATTCGTTCCGCTTTGAGTTCGGTAATCTCGGGAATGTCCAGGGGTAGGGTATTGAAGACAACCATGGTGAGGTCTACATGCTCATGGACGAAATCCACCATGTTGTGTATAATGGCCCTGACGCATGCTTCGGGGGGCTTGTTGTCATCGATGGCACTCTGGATGCTTTCTAGGTATTCATCGTGGAAAGCGTTGAAAATGGATTTTAGAATTCCGATCTTACCCTGATAATAGTACGAGATCATCGATACGTTGACGTTGGAATTTTTTGCGATTTCTCGTACGCCAACGGCTGCGTATCCCCTTTGGGCGAACAGCGATATGGCCGTTTCGAGAATACGCTCTTTTGCCGTTTTGTCGTGATTCGTCATGACGACCTCCCTAAAACGATGCTCGCAATTCCATGTAAACGGAACTGAGCGTCTCGTCAACAACACCAAAAAGAGTCTCATCGGGGCCGTGATACACATCGCCTCCCACTGTTAGGGAAAGTGCATCGGCGATGTCGTACGACAATTTAGGTCGAAGAAGCATTTCTTCGGTAGTAAAATTATAGATTCCGGAAAGCTCGATGGTCATGGTTTCGTGGAGGAGTGTCCAGGATGGACGAAAGCTCGTGGCATGACTCAGCTCGTAAAGCTGGGAAGCGATCATTCGATTCTTGTATTCCAGTTCGTACGCCATTTCGTCCAGGGGAGATAGCGGTTCTTCGAGATCGATAAAATCGCGTACAAACTGCCCGATATACTGAAGAATCAGGTTGAAGTCGCCCCACGTTTTATCCAGACCCAGAACGGCCTGGAAATCCGGGTTGGGGATGTGAGGATAGAGAGTGTAATCGTCTACGGGCTCGCGGTAGGCAAATTCACCCCGAAATCCAATGGATCCTGCTGTGGTCGAGAAGTCGGCACCCAGAACGTGGATTCGGTAGGGTTTCGGTCTGGCGATGATATTGATGCCCTGAATTTCCCCGTGAATGCCGGGCATGGGACCAAAGCCGTGAAAGTACGAGACGGAGCCGTCCAGGGAAGCCAGTTCCAGGTTGGCTTTAACGGCGAAACCGCTGTTTTTCAAATCGACGGACGGCATCTCCATTTCCTCGAGCGCGATATCTGGAGGCAGTGGGATGATATGGATGGGGAGTACCGAAGCGGCATACACGGGCACCCATACGAATTCCAGCCGAATGGGATGGAGGTTCATATTAGACCGGATAATGAAGTTTCCTTCCCGCATGTCGTCCTCGTCGGGGGACCGGACCAGCATGTTTTGAGGCGTGATGTTGTTCGTAGGATTGAACCCATCGGCGCGTCCCCAGACGACGATCTGGTGACCGATGCGAAAGTCGAACTTTCCCACATAGGCATTTACGTACGCTTCTCGGAGCACGACGTCTTCGATAGACTGGCCGAATTCGTTGCCCCGCCGGAAACGGATTTCGGCAAAGCCGTCTCCGAACTGTTTTTTGCGGACTCGAAATTTAAGGGCCGCTTCACCGTAAGCGCTTTTCAACTCGGCCTTAGATTCGTCTGGTATTTTTCCTCCATAAAAGACACCGCGCATGAAGCCGTTTAGTTCATAATGCGCTGCTCCATCCATCACGTCTTGGCTTGATGCGTCGGCCACCGCATCCTCGAAAAGGCTCTGAGCGAACGCGGGAACACAGAGTATCGTCATAAGGACGATCCAAATATGTTTCATCGTGTGACTCCTGTCATATCAAAATCCATATATACTCCCGATCAGTTGTATGGTGCGATCCTGTATACGATAAAATCAAACGTTTGTTTAAATCAAACGATTGTTTGAATATAAAAAATTATTTGTTTTTGTCAAGGCTTTTTTATGAGTGGATGTTACGATGTTGATGAAGAAACCCCGAAGCCCTGGACAGACAGTATCGCGAAACCGACGATAAGGAGAGTGGAGCGACCATTCAACTCCACTCTCTTTATCCGCGTTATTTCTTTTCCAAATCCTGGATGCACTCGTCCAGACCGGATATTTCCTTTTTTAATTGGTCTCTGTATGCTTCCAGATTTCCCTTTTTTTCTTCCTTGCTCATGAAATGCCGAAAAGTCGGGCCACAACTGCAACCGCAATCGCATCCTTCAATTCCCATGGCTTTGGGATGTGTTTTAGGCTGACACATGGATTTTCACCTCCTCTCTATCTTATTCTTCACAGAAAAGGGTGCACCCTATATGATATTAAGATATTAATTAATAACTTAATTACATAGTAAAAAATTTTCCCGTCAAGCGGATTCGATGTCTCTGATTTTTTGCTCAACCATCCGAAGCTCTTCTTCCAGTTCTTTTTTGTATTTTTTCAACGAATCAAGATTCGACACGGACACACCATGGTTCCCATTTTTGACGATCCCATGACAGTGGCATCTGCA
>CAZTKR010000219.1:0-6757 GCA_964614115.1 uncultured bacterium
GAGAGTCCTTTGGTATTCAGCGATGATATGATTGTATCCGTTGGATCCCATTATGGGGATAGTTACAGTAAAACAATTGATTACTTAAAGCATCGAAACCGAGAGGATTATCCTACAGCCATTGTCTGTTTCAACGATCAGCAGGCTCTTGCTATAATGATTGCATTGAAAGACCTTGGCATACATGTGCCTGAAGAAATTTCAATTATAGGTAATGATGATATTTATTATTCGCAGTTTTATCCGATTCCTTTAACGACCATTAGAGCCCCTAAGTTGGAGATCGGCAGGAAAGCCGCCGAAATTTTAATACGAAATATAGAATCTCCAACACTCTTGCCGCCCGAGCGCGTTGTTCTTGAAACCGAATTTATCGAGCGTGAATCTTCGCGTTTACTAAATACCTCAAAACATTGACTGTCCAGAATACCAGACTTAGATGCTTGCTGGATGGCAAGCTAATTTAATTTTTTTCATGTAGCAGAAGAAAACCCCTGTTTACATATTTTGAATGGTAGGAAGTTTACTTCATTTAACATAAGGGGGAAGGTCTGATAAAATAATTTAAAATATTCATGAATACTAAGGCTTGGAAAGGAATAAAATGGACACATTTCAAGCACTCGATTGGATTGTGGTTAGTCTATATTTTGTGATCGTTATGGGGATTGCATGGTGGGTGATCAAACAGAAACAGCAGACCTCTACGGATTACTTCTTAGCTAGCCGGCATATTGGGTGGTTTGTAATCGGGGCTTCCATATTTGCTTCGAACATTGGATCGGAGCACGTGGTCGGGCTGGCAGGTACAGCGGCCAAATCGGGTTTTGTGATGGGACATTACGAACTCCATTCATGGATCGTTCTGATGTTGGGATGGATATTCGTGCCGTTTTATATGCGGAGCAATGTGTTCACAATGCCAGAATTTCTGGAGAAGCGCTATTCCTCTACAGCACGCTGGTTCTTATCCTTTATCATGCTCATTGGTTACATACTCACGAAGGTATCGGTGACTGTGTATGCGGGCGCTATTGTATTCCAGACGTTAATGGGGATCGAGTTTTGGACCGGCGCATTGATTGTCGTCATCCTGACAGGCGTTTATACGGTTCTTGGTGGACTGCGTGCCGTGGTATACACGGATACCCTGCAATCAATCGTTTTAATCATCGGATCCGTGGTACTTACAGCCATTGGTTTGTCAAAAATCGGGGGCTGGAATCAATTAGTGAACATCGTTGGGAGTGAACATCTCAATATGTTTCTTCCGGTCAATCATCCAGATTTCCCCTGGCCCGGGATGGTTTTTGCGCCGCCTATCGTCGGGTTATGGTACTGGTGTACGGATCAGTACATCGTACAACGTACCCTAGCGGCACGGGACGAGACGCAAGCGCGACGCGGAACGATCTGGGGCGCCTACTTGAAACTTCTGCCGCTGTTCATCTTCTTCGTACCAGGATTGATCGCATTTGCCCTGGCCAAATCCGGACAATTAGAACTGAATACATCGGATCAGGCATTTCCAACGTTGGTAAAAGCGCTACTGCCTGTCGGTTTGAGGGGGCTGGTTGCAGGAGGTTTGATTGCAGCACTGATGAGTTCGCTTTCCTCTGTGTTTAACTCGTGCTCCACACTGTTCACCATGGATATATATAAGAAGATGAAGCCAAGCGCTCCGGAGAAAACCCTCGTTCTTGTGGGGCGCATTGCCACGGGCGTGGTCGTCGTTTCCGGCCTTCTGTGGATACCACTGATGAAGTACATCTCAGGTGAACTCTATCATTATCTTCAAAGTGTTCAATCCTATATTGCTCCACCCATTGCCTCCGTGTTCCTTCTTGGTTTGTTCTGGAAACGGATTAATGCCAAGGGGGCGTTAACGGCCCTAATCAGCGGATTCATCGCGGGCATGATAAGGCTTGTCCTGGAACTGAATAAAGAAATACTGGACGGTATCCTCTACCAGATCGCTGATTTGAATTTTTTATATTTTTCCATATTTTCATTCCTTGGGTGTGTTGGATTGATGATTTTAGTCAGTTTATTCACGAATGAACCCGATTATACTAAAATATCAGGACTTACGTATAGTACGACAGTGGCAGTGGATCGGCAGAAATCCAGGGCAAGTTGGAATGTAAGAGATGTTATTCTGTCGCTCATTGTGGTATTGATCATTGTTTCAATCCTGATTTATTTCTCACCTTTGGGAATTGGTGGGTAGCGGGGGAAATAAGAATTTTAATTCGACTAAGATAGGAGTACTCATGTCGACGGAAATCTTTATCGGAAATAGAGAATATTTCAAAGGAATCGGAAAAATCGGTTATGAAGGTCCAGAGTCAAAGAATCCGTTGGCCTTTAAAACCTATGACGAAAACAGAGTCGTAGCCGGAAAGACCATGAAAGACCATTTACGATTTGCCGTGGCTTATTGGCATACCTTCTGTAATTCTGGAGAGGATCCATTTGGTCCCGGCACTGTCGATTTTCCATGGAACGAGGCCAGCGATCCCTTGCAGGCTGCAAAGGATAAACTGGATGCAGCATTCGAATTCATCACCAAGCTGGGCGTGCCCTTTTACTGTTTTCATGATCGCGACATGGCGCCGGAGGGCAAAGATGTCATGGAATCTGAGAAGAACCTACAAATACTTGTTTCCCTGGCAAAGGAGAAACAGGAAATTTCGGGTGTGAGACTTCTCTGGGGAACGGCCAATGTCTTTAGTCATCGACGATATATGAACGGCGCAGCCACCAATCCCGATTTTCATGTACTCACCCATGCAGCGGCCCAAGTTAAGTCCGCTCTTGATGCAACAGTCGCTCTGGGTGGTGAAAACTACGTTTTTTGGGGCGGCAGGGAAGGATATTATACCCTTCTCAATACAGATATGAAACGGGAATTGGATCATCTGGGAATGTTTCTCCAAAAGGCCAGGGATTACGGGCGCGGGATTGGATTCAAGGGAAACTTCCTGATCGAACCCAAACCCATGGAGCCCACAAAGCATCAGTACGATTATGACACATCCACGGTTATCGGTTTCTTACACAGATACGGCCTTCAGGATGATTTTAAAATCAATATCGAGAACAATCATGCCACGCTGGCCGGCCATACCTTCGCCCATGAGGTGCAGACAGCCTATGATGCCGGGCTATTCGGGAGTCTGGACATCAACCAAGGTGATCCGTACAACGGCTGGGATACGGATGAATTCCTACATAATCTTTATGATGCCACGGAGCTGATGCTGGTCATCATGCAAAATGGTGGTATCGGAACTGGCGGTATGAATTTCGATGCCAAAGTCCGCAGGAGTTCCACGGATCTGGAGGATATCTTTATCGCCCATATTTCTTCCATGGATACCTTGGCCCGAGGATTCCTGATTGCCAATGATATTTTAGAAAATTCGGATTATTTACATATGAGAAAAACTCGCTATTCCAGTTTTGATTCGGGACCCGGTGCTACGTTCGAGAAAGGCGAGTTGGGATTGAGTAAATTGGCTGCACTGGCATCGGAATTGGGCGAGCCCAGGCTGATCAGCGGGAGACAGGAGTTGTATGAGAGCATTTTGAATCAGTATATAAAATAAAATATCGAAGCTCAAAACTCAAACGACAATTGAATTGCAAAATTCCGATATCCAAACATTTTATTCTATAAAAATCAAAAAGAGCTTTATAATGAAATCTTGAAGTCATCCTTCTCTGACTGCGCACTTGTTTTGAAATTGGATGTTGGGATTTTTATCTACGTAAGATATATATTTGTATTTTATCATGTGACATCTGTTAACGAGGAGATGGATAACATTGGCTATACTATTCGCGGGTTTGGATGTGTCCACACAGAGCTGCAAGCTTGTGGTCATCGATATAGAGGATGAGAAAATCGTTTTTGTCGATTCCGTTACTTATGATACCGATCTTCCTCACTATAACACCAGGAACGGCGTTGTACAGGAACAGCCGGAGGGCGTTTCGGAATCCGATCCCAAGATGTGGCTTGAGGCGGTGGATTTCGTTTTCGGTAAACTCCAAAAATCCGCGATACCGATGGATCAAATACGCTGCATTTCGGTATCCGGTCAACAGCACGGTCTTGTGGCGTTGGATGAACAGGGTAACCTGACACGCTCACACAGCAAACTCTGGAACGATTTTTCAACGTTGGAGGAATGTCGGCTCCTGACCGAAAGTGTGGGTGGCTTGAAGGCAATGATTGAAGAAGTAGGTAACAGCCAGAGAACCGGTTATACGGCCTCTAAGATTTTTCACATGAAGCGAAATGAGCCGGACGTCTTCGAGAAATCGAATACGCTATTTTTGGTACACAATTACATCAACTGGTATCTGACGGGTGGTGTGCGCGTCATGGAACCCGGAGATACCTCGGGAATGGCCTTATGGAATCCTAAAACACGGGCATGGTCGAAAAAAGTCATCGAAGCCATCGATTCTGATCTGCAGAATAAATTGCCACCGGTTAAACCATCCAATCAATCCATCGGTAAAATATCTTCTGACCTCGTATCCTTGTTCGGATTTTCTCCAGAGTGCCTTGTCGATGCCGGCAGTGGAGACAACATGTACGGCGCCATCGGCACGGGCAATGTCAAGCCAGGCATCGGTACGGTGAGTTTGGGGACCAGTGGCACGGCCTATTCGTTCATGGAAAAGCCATTTGTCGATCCCACCGGAGAGATCGCCGCATTCTGCGACAGCACGGGACATTATCTTCCTCTGCTTTGCGTATCCAATATGGCCAACGGTTACAACGATATTCTGGCCCAATACGAATTGACGCATGAGGCGTTCAACGAAATAGTTTTAAAAACCACTCCGGGAAACGGAGGAAGGCTTCTGATCCCCTGGTATGAGGGTGAACGGACACCGGATGTGCCAAAGGCTGCGCCTGTTTATTTTGGATTCGGACTGGATGATTTTACGAAG
Organism: uncultured bacterium; assembly: GCA_964614115.1. Lineage (GTDB taxonomy): Bacteria > Zhuqueibacterota > QNDG01 > QNDG01 > DSAB01 > CAZTKR01. The sequence continues at coordinate 4,972 of CAZTKR010000219.1, forward strand.
GAATATCTCTGCCGCGCGGTGCTGGAAGGACACATACTCAACCTCTACAACGGATTTCAGCGACTGCCGGTTGATATCAAGGAAATTCGATTAACCGGCGGACTATCGCAATCGCCTGTTTGGTGTCAGACCATCGCTGATGTTTTTAATGCAGAAACCGTGCCCATCAAGGGAGAGGGGGCAGCCCTGGGAGCGGCTCTTCACGCAGCCTGGGTGTGGCAAAACGAAAATGGAGAATCAACTCTCATTGAGAAGGTTGTCGGTCCATTCATTCACTTTGATGAGTCCATGAGGAAAAAACCCGTTGATAAGAATGTTCGGATTTACCAGATTCAACACAAGGTTTTCGATGGGTTGAGCCGTCGAATTCGAGGATTGAGCGGAGGGGATCCGTTCGAGTTGAGGACGGCCATCCTTCATAATATGTCTAATATCTAAACTGAAGGAGCCATGAAGGTCGTCACCCAAAAACGTTGATTAGATATAAAACTCAGAGGGGATTTCCTTTTCTAACACGGCGATGGCTGTAACCATAGATATCGGCGAATGGAATGACATTCTTCCTATTCATAAAGAAAATGTTGGCAAGCGCCTTGCACTGACTGCACAAAGACGTGCTTATGGCGATACAAACGTCGTGCATTCAGGACCCATTTACAAATCGATGGAAATGAACGGAAACAAAATGATTATCTCGTTCACAGATGTCGGCAGTGGTCTATTCGTCCGAGGAAGTGGTGAGCTAAATTGTTATTCGATCGCTGGCACTGATAAAGAATTTATCGGGGTAAAGGCGAAGATTCAAGGTAATATGGTTGTTGTTTGGAATGACAGCATTGGGCAACCTGTGGCAGTCAGATATGCCTGGGCGGATAATCCTGATGAGTCCAATTTGTACAATTCTGAACGTTTGCCAGCGTCACCCTTTTGAACAGATGAGTCATAGGAGTTATCTGATTGGGCATTCCGGGTCTTAAAATCATTGCCGAATCGATAAATGATTCTATCCCATCTACGCACAAATTATTTGAAGAAAACGACATCGACGCGATCATTGATTTGGCCAAGTTTCAAGCTGAAAGAGGCGCGTCTTATATGGATGTGAATGTCGGCATCCGTACTCCTGAATTTATCGCAGAAATAATAAAAAGAATACAACAACATATTTCACTCCCGCTATCGATCGATACTCCTGACCTGGAAATTGCAGCCGCAGGATTGGAAGCATACGATGCTCAGCGCGCCGGCAATAAAAAGCCGATTCTTAATTCAATTTCAGAAGCACGTGTGGAAATGTTTGATCTTTATGAAAAACAACCCTTCATCCCTATTTTACTCATCACGGAGGGAATGGATGAGTTCGGCATGATGATCATGAATAAAACAGCAGAACAGACCTTTGCTACAGCGAAATCTTTGGTAAAAATCGCTCGAGAGCGCATTGAGAATGTGATGAACGATCAGCTTATCCTCGATCCCGGTATCATCCCCATTGGCAGTGATTCGAGGGGAAATTTTAAGCGACTGATGAATACTATTAAGATGATACAGCAGGACAGGGATCTGGCGGGAATCAATATATCTGTTGGGTTGAGTAATTTTACGGCCATGCTGCCTTCCAAAAAAGCTAATGGATCACCGGTGAAGGGTCCTTTGGAAAGTGCATTTTTGACAATGGCCATACCTTTGGGATTGAACATGATTATCGGTTCGGTCAAACGCAAGTATTCGCTTTTGTCTGATGATCACCCCGCTATGCAATGTATAAAGGATGTGTTAAGTATGG
>CAZTKR010000220.1:0-6745 GCA_964614115.1 uncultured bacterium
GATCACCTTCACCCTATTCTCCTGAGTATGGATGCGATTTTCTATCCCATGGATATGCATTCGTGAAGTGAGCCCACCGATTCATCTTTGAGTTATGATTTACCGCTACTTCTCCAATCGCACTGTGATCCCCCAATGATCCGGGTCTCGAGGCGGAGTATCGTTCCAATCATCGAAGGAATGGGATCCATCGGATCGATACCGGACGGTATATTCTCCATCCCGCAGGGAGAGAACTTCGTTTATCATTCGATTCTTCCGGGCACCACCGGCATGCTCGGTGTCCCAGTATTCCATTCTCCATACGCGTCGTCCACGTTCGTCCTCTATCCATCCGTAGTCATACATCTCATCATCGTCACCCTCCCCTATGGCATAAACCCGCACTCTGGCCGGTTCATCGAGCTGAAACCGGCGTCGAATTCGCTGGCGATCTCCCACGCGTATGATTTGAACCAGTATATGAGCATCCTCTTCTTCTATGTACGGCTTGACCGACTCGGGATCAAATTCATCCCCAACAGCCCACAAGGTGATCCCCCAGGATTCAGGATCAAAAGGTGGTCCGGAGTTCCATCGACGGTAGGCATGTGAGCCATCGGTCACATAAAAAACCTCATAATTCCCGGGCTGAAGGGTTATCACACCGTCGAACATACGATTTTTCCTCGCCCCTCCGGCTCGTTTTGTATTTCTTTGAGTCATCGTCCACACAGGCTCCCGGGTATCGGCATCGAGTATCCATCCGCGATCTACGAAATCATCTCTGGAATCGTGCTCGCCCAGACACAGAATTCGGACTTTGGTTGGCTGGGTCAACACGAATCCTTCCTTCTCAAAACGATCGTTGCCCATCCGAGTCATATCCACGATAATTCGACGACCCGCTTCCGGATTGTACGGCTTGACGACCACATCTCTCTTAAAATCTCCGTCCTGACCCCAAAGAGTGATACCCCAATGGCGAAGATCGTAGGGTGGTAGCTGATTCCAGTCGTCGTACGAATGAGAACCATCGGTGACAAAATAGACCATGTAGTCGCCCGCGGGTAGAGTGATATCCTCGTCGATAATTCGGTTTTTTTCGGCTCCGCCCGCCCTGCGCGTGTCCCGATAATCCATCTCCCAGATGGTTTCCCGGCTGCTGCCATCGACAATCCATCCATAATCATACATGTCACCATCATCACCCTCGCCGATGGCGTAAATCCGAATTTGGGTTTCCTCACTCAACGAGAAGCCCTCTTTCTCGAACTCATCGTCCCCTAATGGGACCAACTGAACGATGGCACCTTCTGTTCCCGGAATGTCGATGAGCTTGACCGCTTCCTCGTCTGATTCATCCACAGAAAGCCTCATTCCCCACGACCTTGCTTCCCGGCGCCACTTGCTACCCCGAAATCCGTCAAAAAGATCCTCCAGAAAATCTCCAAAATCTCTGTACCCGCGATCCCATATGCCGCGAGGTGAAACCGCGTAGTAGATTTCGTACGTACCGGCATCGAGTGTGATCTTCTGCTCTGTTTTACGATTGTACCAACGTCTTTCCTCGGACGAATTAGACGGCGACATCTCCCAAACGACACGACGCGTATCGCTGTCCAGGATCCAGCCATAGGCCAGCATATCATCGCCCCATTTATCGCTGGCTCCCATGGCCTCGATCTTAATCTGAACGTCTCTGTCCAAGACCATGCCTTGTTCGACCCAGTCTCTCCGGCGAAAGTCCTTTACCTCAAAAATTTTTACATCTTTGGCTACCACAGAAGAGACCACTGCCAGCGAAAAAATCCACTTGACTATTTTCATGATCCGTCACCCCTTTTAAACAAGCCTATTTCAATCGTAATCGAACACACGGCGTATGCCGATCACATAAAAATGATACTATCTATCAATGACCCGTATACATACACACTTTTTAATCCTGATGTAACGACGTCAACCTGCTATCTTTCTATATTTTATAGCGAATAAAACAACCCTATGTTTCATAATAGGATACTGAATATCCCCGTTTTTATTCCTTTCTGAGAATGATATCCCCTTCATCGGCCAACGCCTTCAACCGTCCATTACCACGACCGATCATGCCTTCTGCCGATTCCCCATCATCATGACTTCGAAAATATAGATCAAAATCTGAATCGATTCTCCCTTCGTAGGTCTGAAGCCTCACATCGAGATCGGCATCCTCGGGAAGATAAATCTCCAGATCACCTTCATCCGTTTCCATCCTGTAACTCCCCTTCTCCGTGGGCCGAAAATCGGTCTGTATATCCCCCTCATCCGTGCTCAACCAAAAACGGGGTGTTATGACGTTTCGAAGGGTAATCTCCCCCTCATCGGTTCTGACGTCTACTTCCTTCATCGATCCCTCTTCGATAAAGATGGATCCTTCGTCGGCGTCTATCTTCCATAATCCCTGACCCCGATCTTTCACCCGATAGAACGAGATATCCCCTTCATCGACACTGATTTGTACATAATCGGATACCACGTCTTCCAGCTCTACCTCGCCTTCATCCACATCCACAGTCAATTTACCGTCTGTCCCAGACACTTCGATATCGCCTTCATCGGTCTGAAGCCGGAGTTCCACTTTTTGGGGAACCGTGAGTTCAAAATCCACCACAACACTCCTCCACCCTTTCTCACGCCAGAAATCACCGTCGAAGATGTCGAAAAAGTTGAAATGCTCGTCATAATCCCGGTCCAGCTCTTTGATAACGAGTCTGTTCCGGCCTTCCTGGATTCGGACGTCGATATCCTCCAAGAGCCGCTCCGCCTCACGTCTGCTCCGTCCCCAAGCACGTTTAGTCATCCTCAGATAAACGCTTTCTCTGTTCCATGTTTTTATCGTTATGCTCCCGTCATCGGCCATGACAGAAATACTTCCCCCCGAAGAAAAATCGAATGTCTTCTCTTCGACTTTTTCAACCTCCACGCACCAGGCCGTGACGCTGATGGCCAGAGAAAAAAGTAGGCCCCATCGTATGGTAAAAAACCATGTCCTCATCGCTCGCCTCCTCGTTTACGTTGGAAAATCGTACATTCTACTCTCTTTCGATATTCAACTCCCCCAAGCCCGGGGATACGCGGACATAAAACGTCCCCTCCTCGTCTTCGTAATTCTCAGAATAATACGTGCTCCCTTCTTTGTAGAACGAATGGTCTATATTTTTTTCCGAGAGGAAACTGAACCCTCCGCCGATACGCATCTTGACACCCACATCTCGCGGCAGGATGATGGTGGCCTCACCAATATCCAAATCCACCTTTGCTTTGCATTCGTCGATGACATTTCCTCTAAAATCCACCCGCATCTCACCGATCCCTCCGTTGATATCCGCCTTCTTAAATCGGGCGTTTCCCAGTCTAACGAACGTCGCCTCCCCTACCTTGGCGTTAATATCCAACAGGTCCATGGTAATCGGATTCGGCTCATCGAATCGTACTTCCACTTCTCCGGCCCAATTGGTATACACGTATTCCTTCAATCGCAGTCCCCCCATGTCCATGGTTACTTCTCCGGCCTTCACATGCGCATCGAACAGAATATCCACACCGTATGGGAGCTCAACCGTGACCTCGGCCCGATCATCGTCTGTATCCACACTCCGCCATCCTTTCATATCGAAATGAACCTTCAGACGGTTGGTCTTCTCGTTGAAATCGATTTTTTGCCGAAACTTGCGGGGTGTATACCTTATTTCTACACGCCCCACGGTACTGTCCATACCCTTTTTCACGACGACCTCGCCCGCATCGATCTTGAGAATGACTTCCAGGGGCTGATCGGTGCTGGCTTGAAACTCTTCTTCCGATATTTCATAGTGTTCCCTCTGAGCGAATCCGTGAGAAATCGGACCCAGCAGCAGTAGAATGACGACTAGACAGAACACCCGTTTCATAGATACCTCCTTCTCGATCTCCACATACGGGATCGAAAATCAAAATAGTCTCTATCGGACTAAGTACGCATGACGGCCATCCAAAGCATAGGAGGCGATGAAAAAAGGAAAACACCACCCCGTATTGCCCGCTTCAGTAGGGTGCGATTCTCTAAAGTCATGGACTCGCACCACCTTCATTTGGATTCATCTTTGGAAGCAATCTTCTTTTCGACCTCCTCCAAATGTTTCCTGGCCGCTGCAAAGTCCGGATCGATCTCCAATGCTTTCCGGTACTCCCGCGCAGCATCTTCCCATCGCTCCCCCGCCCTGTAGCCATCGCCCAGGCTGTCGTAAGCATTGGCATTCTCGGGAGCCAGTTCCACCTGCTTTTTAAACTTCTCTATAGCCTCTTTCACGCGATCCTGACGAAGGAGAAAGTAGCCGTACGTGTTGAAAAATTCATAGAAGGCGACAGAATTTGTCATGGCCTGTTCGCAAGCCTTGTATTCGGCTTCCGCCAGGTCGTCTTGTCCCTCGGCTTCATAGATCAAACCGAAGGCACAGTATCCACGCAGGACATCCCGCTCTTTGATCTCCTGGGCCTGCATTTTAGCCATATCTTTGCTTCCCCCCATAAAACCGGGGGCGTTCAGGTAATACTGGAGCAGTGTGAACCGGGCATCCAGATTGTTTCCATCCAGTTCCACGGCTTTCTCGACTTCCGCCTTCATCTTCTTCGCCCAGCCTGCTTTCTTCAACAGACCGGCCTTCTGCGCCTTTTGTCCGTATGCATTTCCCAACCAGTGGTGGTTCTCCGAATCCTGATCGTCCAGTTGGACGGCCCGCGACAGCCACAGGATACTCTCGTCGAGCTCATCCTGCGCCATGCATATTCTTCCGATATAAAGGGCCGCCTTGGCGTTCCTTGGATCCTCCTCGAAGCAGGACAGAAAAAGTCGCTTTGCTTCCGGCAGGTTTCCATCCTGAAACTGCTGAATGGCCTTCTCAAAACCATCGTTGAATCCGGCTGCCAGTAAACGGGAAGCTGCTCCTACGAGAATAAGGACGAACAGACAATACCAATATTTTTTCAGAACCATCTCTCCCTCCGCATTCCAAAAGTTCATTTTAGACCCAATATAAAATGTTATGCCTGCGTGATGCCTGAGTGTTTACTCCAAACAGTTATCTTATGGGATGATCCTTGGATGCGACTCTCATTATCCTTCATCGTTTTCCTGTAGACGAATCTCTTATTCTCTGTAACTTATTCAGTAAGCTTTTCTATGGGATCAGTAAAAGAACGGCAGAAGGGACGCATCCTATCGTATTGGTCATAGCGTGTAGATGACCTCTTCTGCTCTACGTTCCTTCGGTACATACTATTTACGAAAACAAAAGATAAAGGTTACTTCGGCTCCCGTGTTCTTGTGCGAGAATGCCGATTAAAACGGTCGATAAATTCGGAACAAGAAGACATACGGTTTCTCACCCGTATCGGTCCTTCGGGCAATCTGGAAACGGACGTTACCGCTCCGATTGGCCAGGGCAATGCCCACGTCGCTCTTAAAACGAGACCATGTCAATTCGTCGAATCCTTCAAACATCCCGGACTCCGGGTCCGCGACACCTACCCAGCCGGCATCCACGAACAGTATCAGATTGAAGTGTTCCAGAATTCCCCAATCGAGCTCATCGGGCAGGTCCTGGGTACCCATCCGGTATTCCAATTGCGCCAGAACCATCCGATTCCCACCTGGACTCATGGGCCCATTAGGCCAGATTTTATACGGAAATCCCCTTAATGTGCTTATTCCTCCGAGATGAAAACTGCGGTGCCATGGCAAGGAGTCTCCCTTGACCGTGCCGACCCGCACTCTGAAATCCAGTCCTTCCCCAAAACCCAGGGGTTGATACCGTCGAACATCGACCACCAGCCGGTCAAAATCAAAATTCCCGCCCAGGCCCCTGCCTGCGTGCTCGCCCTCTACTTGAATATACCATCCTCGCGTCGTCCGTTTCTTACTGTTTCGTGTATCGATAACCAGATTGGTCATGACGCTGCGCATCTCACCTTCATCCATCGGCGGATTGTCTCGAAAATTCTTCTTGCCTCCAAACAGTGCCCAGTTTGTGTTCTTGTCCAGGGAATCGATGGAGTCATAATGATATCCCACCGTCAGATTGATGTCTTTTGCAAAATCCTGACGAATGTACACACTGCCACCTTCCCTTAAATAGAAATCGTGAAAATCTTCCTTCAACAAGAACGCTGCCAAAGAATTTTCCACATCTGAGATGATCCACCGATCCGGCGTATCGACGAGTCGGTGGTATTCACCGCCAACGGCCGTATGGTAAGTCTCGAAAAAGCCCTTCTCCAGGCCGATCCGATATTGAAACTCTTTTACTTTAAAAGCATAACCGGCAGAACCGTAGAGAAACGGTCTCCTGGTATACCGGCTCCGCCAGTATTCCTCTCTCACACGAGCCCCCAGGTACACACCCTCCACCCGATTGTACCGGACGTCCGGCGTTACCCGATCACCCCTTCCCCATTCGTCGTCCCAATCATCTTCCCAGTCCCAATCTTGGAAAAAAGAGATATTCAAACCTTGAGCCCTGGCGCTGGTGCAGATGACGACACCCATCACCGCTATATTCAAATTTGTCGGGATCATAAAAAGAAATCATCTCGTTGGCGTAGTCTATTTTAACCGTGAATCGCGATAGGAAGTCATAGCCAAGAATACCAAACGCGTCCAGCCCGAGTAATTTATGCATGAAAGGCAGCACGAACTGGGCCGAAGCGACTTTCTGCTCATTGAATACGATTCCCTTGACGCTGT
>CAZTKR010000221.1:0-6724 GCA_964614115.1 uncultured bacterium
TATCGAGAAAACGGCCAGCGTCCTGGGCTTTGCCGATAGCTCCTTCCTTCAGGGTCTCTACCGATCCTTTGATGGCGGTTATCGGTGTTTTTAATTCATGAGACACGTTGGCGACAAAATCTTTACGAACGTTCTCGAGTCGTTTTAATCGTGTGATATTGTTGAGCACCATCAATACACCGATGATTTTCTTATCGTAGTCCAAAAGGACCGTGCCATGTACCTGTAGAAATCGGTCTTCTTCTTCATGCAGGGTGATTTCCCTTTCACCTGTATGCCGACTGGATAGCGTCTCTCGGATAAATCGAAGTAACTGGATATTTCGAATAATCTCCTGTATACTCTTGTTTTTTGCATTTTCCGGATTAATGCCAAAAAGGTGACCTGCCGCCAGGTTACATCGTATGATTTTTTCCTCGGTATCGATAACTATGACAGCTTCTGTCATGCCCGAAAGAATACTTTCGAGCTCGTTGCGTTGACTCGTGATTGTATGGATTCGTTCGTTGATCCCAGCTGCCATACGGTTCAATGCATCGCCCAGGATCATAAATTCTTCAGGATCCGATATATGAAGCCGATGCGCTAAATCTCCCTGGCCGAAACGAAGAGCCCCTTCCCTAAGCTCTTCAACGGGTTTTTTAAGGCGTCGCGAAAGAATGATACTGACGACAGCGGCAGACATGGCAATGACAAATCCAACAATGATCATCCGACGATAAAGAGCCGTCAGTGTTTTTGACAGAACAGCTACAGATAACGAACTCCTCACAACCGCAATTATATCGTCATGATTGGCTACAGGAACGGCTACATACATCATGTCCTGTTTTAGGGTGGTGCTGAATCGGACGGTTCTAACCACCATTCCCGATAAAGCATCGCGGATTTCGGGCCTTTCGGCATGATTTTCCATGTTCTCTGGAAGTTCATCGGAATCGCCGATCACTTTACCTGAAGGGAGAATGACTGTGAAGCGGCTTGCCAATTCCTTACCCAGCATCAGGCACTGGGATTGAATGCTTTTTTCATCCATTTTTTTAAGATCGTCAGTAAATAATCGACCGACCAGACGTGAACGTGCTTCCAAATCGGCTGCTGTACGATCCAGGTAGAGCCGTCGGATAGCTCCTGTAGCATACCAGCTTATGGCAATTAGTGATATCATGATGATGAGCATATAAAAGGGAAAATACTGCCAGAGAAATTTCTTGCCTTTTTGCATTGTTTATTCCTTAAAACGGTACCCAATCCCTCTGACTGTTTCGATGTACTTTCCTGCTGTTTTGAGCTTTTTTCTGAGACCGACGATTTGAACGTCCACGGAACGGTCTGTTACAGGATAATCTGTACCCTTGACGGAGTCGATGATCTGGGAACGGGTGAATACCCAGCCGGTATGTTGAGCCATGAAATGAAGAATCTGGAATTCTGTGGCCGTGAGTTTAACCGGAGTTTCATCCACCAGAACCTCGAACCGTGCCGGATTGATGATCAGGTTGTGGATGCGAAGGACGGATGTCGTATCACCTTCATGTTTTTTCTTCCGTCGTAGAATAGTGCGAATACGGGCGATCAAAACACGCGGACTAAACGGTTTTGTGACGTAATCCTCTGCACCCAGTTCCAGACCCGCCACGATGTCGCTTTCCTCACCCTTGGCCGTCAGCATGACAATGGGAATATGCATGGTTTTAGGATCGTTTTTTAATATTTTGCAGACTTCAAATCCGTCCATTTCAGGGAGCATAAGATCCAGAAGGATGAGGTCCGGTAATTGCGTTCGAGCCTGAGTAACGGCGTCTTCTCCGGATTCGACACAGGATACCCGGTATCCTTCTTTGGCCAGATTATAACGGACCAACTCCAGGATGTCTGTTTCATCGTCTACTGCCAGAATGTATTCCTTGGGCATTGTATTCTTTCCCAGAATAGGAAACGTATTCTAAAGATATAAACTAGAATATTCAATCACAAGAAAAATGTTCAGAACATGTTAGAATTATATGGGAGAGAGTATCCTCAGAATCAACAGAGTCTTAGATAGTATTCGATTTTTATGATTCCATACATTTTTCCTTTGACTTTTATTTCATTGTATCCTATTTTACTCGTTACATAAAAACACGGTGATTGCCGTATTCATTTTTCATTTTTTGGAAACATGTATGGAACACGATAACTATTATGTACAACTCCTGAATGATTCATTGCGTGTTTTTTTCAAAGATGCCGTCCGGGTGACTCTTAGAAGACCGTCCCAGGCATTTCATTTTCTCCAGACCGTACGATGGCAGAAGAGGGCAGTCCGAAGGCGTTCGTACTGGGCCGAGCAGGGCATCCACGTTCCCCCGATTATTATCTTTAGTGTGACGAATCGGTGTAACCTTCATTGTAAGGGATGTTATGCCCAGGCATTAAACCGGACGAGCCAGGACGAGATGGATGATCCAACGTTGGAACGCATCATCGCAGAAGCCCACGATCTGGGTACATCTTTTTTTGTCCTGGCAGGGGGTGAGCCGCTGGTTCGACGGAATATTCTGGACATCACGGAGAGGTTTCCAGACATCATCTTCCTGATTTTTACCAACGGGCTGCTCATCGACGATGCCATGCTCAACCGATTGAAAAAACAGAAGCACGTTGTCCCGGTCATCAGTCTGGAGGGTCATGAAGCAGAAACAGACTCACGACGGGGTTCGGGAGTCCATGAGCGCCTCAGTCAGATCGTACAAAAGCTTCATCACCGACACATTTTTTTCAGTGTCTCCCTCACGGTGACGAGCATCAACATGCCCGTGGTTACCGATGCGATGTTTATCCAGAGTATGGTCGATTCCGGGTGCAAGCTTTTTTTCTTCCTGGAATACACGGCCATTCGGGAGGGTACAGAGGCATGGGTACCCTCGGATGAGGAACGCGATCGTTTGAATCGTGCTGTCGAGTCCTTTCGCACGGAATACCCGGCTCTGTTCATATCCGTACCTGGCGATGAAGAGCAGTTCGGAGGCTGCCTGTCTGCTGGAAGGGGATTCATCCATATCACGGCTCAGGGGGACCTGGAGCCCTGCCCTTTTGCACCCTTCTCTGACATCAACCTTCGGAATATGCCACTGAAGGATGCGTTAAAATCCCGACTTCTATCGGTTATTCGGGCCCATGCAGACCAATTGGAAGAAGGGAAGGGGGGATGCACCCTCTGGCAGAAGCGGGAGTGGGTACAATCGCTCCTGGAATCTGCAGAATCCTGAATACCGGAGATTATAAATTGCTGATCACCCATGCTGGTCTGAATATTCTTGTCGTTTTGTCTATCCCATGCCTATCTGGCTTAACAACGCATGTATCTTTTGTTTTCATAAGAATCTACCATAACCATAAGAGATAAAGGAGTATGGTTTGGACGTATTTTTTTACGAGGCTTTTAAGGAAGAAGCCGATGCCTTGAAGAAATTACTGCCCAAGGAAATCCAGGCAGGGTTCACATGGAAGAGCATCCAGGAATACGAGAAAGATGATCCGTCTTGTACACTTATTAGCATTCGAACCCAATCGGTCCTTCCCACGGAATGGTCACGTAGGCTAAAGGGTATTCTAACCCGGAGCACGGGTTACGATCATATTGAGAATTATTTAGGTAACTCTCATGGATACGTTTATTGCGGCTATTTGCCATTATACTGCAACCGGTCGGTAGCCGAACAAGCCATGCTGATGTGGATGTCCCTACTGCGAAAACTTCCACATCAAATCGCAAAGTTCCCGCAATTCAACAGAGACGGTCTGACAGGCCAGGAATGTGAAGGAAAAGTATTGCTCGTCGTGGGTGTGGGAAATATTGGGTATGAAGTGGTAAAAATCGGTCGTGGCCTTGGGATGAACGTTCGGGGTGTGGATATCGTTCAAAAACACGATTCCGTGAACTACGTATCCATCGAGGAGGGGATTCGTGACGCGGATATCGTGGTTTGCGCCATGAATTTAACGCCCGAGAATCATGGTTATTTTGATTATCCGTGTTTAAAAAAAACCAAACCCGGGGCCCTTTTTATCAATATCGCCCGGGGTGAAATGTCACCCTCGGCTGATCTGTTGCGGGTCCTGGAGGAAGGTCATTTGGGCGGTGTAGGGCTGGATGTATACAATCATGAGAGCGAGCTTGCCGTTTCGTTGAGGGAAGCACGATCATCGGCCGACGATGATGTTCGGGCTACTCTAAAATTGGCCGAACATCCCCGTGTCCTGCTTACGCCTCACAACGCATTCAACACCCGGGAGGCCGTAGAAAGGAAAGTCACGCAGAGTATTCAGCAAATCACGCATTTCCTGGAACACGGTAAGTTCCTGTGGACTGTGCCTGTATCGTCGGATGACTAAAATAGATATTTTCCATTCGAAATGTTCATCCGCGTTTTTACCTCACAGAATCCCATGTCCAAATTAATATATCCAAGTGCATGACATTCGAGGACATGTAACTATTTTCCGTTTAATTCGTATTTACAGTAAGATATTCCTGTTTGCGAATGAGCGTTCCAATTTGGTTATACGTTGTCATATAAAGGATCAATTCGATGAAGAAAAAATCGAAAAAAAGGATTGTGTGGATTGGTAGCATCGTCATCGTCGTCGTAATTATCGTGGTCATAGCCTCAATTTCGGGTAATAAGGGTGGAAATACAGCTCGGTCGGTAAAGGTAGAACGAAAAACCATCATCGATAAGGCCCTGGCCGTGGGCTCCATCGAACCCTTGAATGAGATTTCCGTCAAGTCGAAAATATCGGGAGTCGTGGGAAAGATGTATATCACTGTCGGAGATTTTGTGCATAAAGAGGATATACTGATGGAGGTGAATCCCGATCCCACGCCTTTGGAATTGGTCCAGGCGAAGCGCAACGTGGAGATGAGAAACATCGCACTGGAAACACTGGCCCGGGAGTTGAAGCGTAATGAAGAATTAAAGGAGAAAAATCTCATCTCAGACTATGATTATGAACTCCTCCGGAAAGAATACGACGAAGCGGCATTGTACCATAAAATCGCTAAAGAACAACTGGATCTCATGGAAAAAGGCAAGGTTCGAATTGCGGATAAGAATATCGAAACCGTGATCAAGGCACCCATTACGGGATTCATTCTCGAGAAATCTGTGAATGTGGGTGATCCGGTAGTGCCGTTAACCTCGTATCAGGCCGGGACCGAACTATTAAGAATGGCCGACATGGAGAAGCTTATTTTCAAGGGTACGGTGGATGAAATTGATGTGGGCAAGATTGCGGAAGGCTTGCTTGCCGAGCTGCAAATCGGCGCACTCCCGGGAAAGCCGGTCAAGGGGCATGTGACCTTAATTTCCCTGAAAGCAAGAAAAGATGAAAACACAACGGTTTTTCCCGTGGAGATCGTGATCGATAAGACGGGAGGGGCGACGCTGCGAGCGGGCTTTTCTGCCAATGCCAATGTGATCATCGCCAGGAAGGATAGCGTGCTCTCCATTCCGGAGCGCGTGGTCACGTTTCGCAACGATTCGGCGTTGGTACGCGTCGCCCAAGACGAACAGGCGTGGGAGGAGCGGTACATCCAGACGGGCCTGAGCGACGCCATCAGCATCGAGGTCGTCTCAGGACTGGAAGAGGGAGAGGAAGTTCTGGAGAAAGAAATCAAGGAAATCCTGTAGGATGATACGATTGTTCCAAACGTTCGGTGGGTTTATCAAGGATCTCCGTGCGCAAAAACTTCGCACCTTGCTCACAATTTTTGGCATCGTCTGGGGTACGGTGGCCATCATGGTTCTCCTGGCCTTTGGCAACGGCTTTCAGAGACAGACGATGAAGACGATGAACGGCATCGGTGAGAGCATCATTCTCCTATTCCCGGGAAGGACGGCCAAGCCGTATATGGGGTATGGGACGAATCGATCCATACGACTTCGCGAAGAAGATGCCACACTCCTAAAGAATGAAATATCCCTCATCTACCAGATCAGCCCAGAGTATTCCACCCGTGACGCCCCGTTGCGTGTGGAATCGAATGTTCGGAATCCCAATATAACGGGTATCATACCCATATATGCCGATATGAGGAACATACAATCAGCGCCGGGAAGCCGATTCATCAACGATCTGGACATTCAACTGAAACGCCGCGTTGTATTCCTGGGGGATGAGCTGGCCGATTATTTGTTTGGTGGTGAAGATCCCGTAGGCCGATACGTGTTCGTGGGGGAGACACCCTTTCTCGTTATCGGTGTGATGCTCCACAAAGAGCAGGATTCGTCGTACAATTCCCGCGATCAGGATCGAGCGTTTATTCCGGCATCCACGTTTGCTGCTCTATTTGGTCATCAATTCATCAATAACATCGTGGTCAAGCCCGAACATCCCATGGTTTCTCCGACTGTCCAGGATGAAATATACCGTGTTCTGGGAAAGAAGTATAAATTTGATCCCACGGATAAGGAGGCGCTGTCGATATGGGATACGAGCGAATTCCAGAAGATGATATTCTACATTTTTCTTGGTTTCAATATATTCATGGGCATCATCGGAGCTTTTACACTGACAGTGGGCGGCATCGGTGTGGCCAATATCATGTATGTAGTCGTCCAAGAAAGGACGCGGGAAATTGGAATCAAACGGTCGGTGGGTGCGAAAAAACGACATATCCTGTTCCAGTTTTTCATGGAAACATTCTTCATCATCGCCATCGGAGCGTGTATCGGCT
>CAZTKR010000222.1:0-6631 GCA_964614115.1 uncultured bacterium
CCCAGGCCCAGGAGAGTGTCTACCATATCGCGATTTCCGATATCGAGCGGGCTGTAGACAAGGATATATTAGGAGTGCCTCGCTCCGTAGACTGTACTCTCTACTGGGAAGTCTATGAAGAGAAGGACGATACTTGGAATCCTGCAGAGACATCGGTATTCGATTATTTCCGCCTACGCTATAGAAACAATGTAAATACCCAGGAAGGATTGTCGGAAGAGCTCGAGGGTAATTTTCATACGATTAAAAATTTGAAGGTAAGTGTTCAGTATCGTTTTACCGTAGAGGGATGCCGTGATGGAGCCGTCGTGTCTGTGAGTGACACGGCTTATGTGCTCACGGGCAAGGATATACGAGCAACCGGACCTGGGATGAGGGTTAAATGGCACCATTGGATTCCCCTGAACGGACGGATTCCCATGGTGCTTGTTGGGCGCGGTTATGTGTTTGACGCTGCAACAAAGGCAGGTAAAATTGCGTTTCACCTGATATGGAATTTCTTCCTCATCGGTTTGGTGATTATGTTTTTTTGTTTCAAGTACCTTCGATTGGCAAAAATTTTTCCCCTGGAAAAACGTGTCTATATCGGTAAAGGTTTTGATCATGTTTATAAACAGGGGATTTCAGCCGATTTTAAGAATATCATCGAAGATTGGCGGGAACTCGTTGATAATGCCAACGATCATATCCGGGATGAACTGGAGAAAGGAGATCAGTCGAGTCTGGAAGAGATCGAAATGGAAAACGTTCAGTTCTGGCGGAAAAAAGGCGCTGAGACCATCCGGGAGCTGGCGGCGCGTTTGCAGAAGTTGCATCGGTATCCTACGGTAAAAATCGTTCAGGCGGGATTGGAGAATCATGAACTCGGAGGCTTCCGCTGGTTGGAGGTTTCCAAGGAAGTCGACCGCGCCATCGAAAACCGGGCATCGTCGGAACTCGAACACTTACGTCGGAAGAGCCACATGGATTGGTTGTGGAATCTGGGCACGCTGGCACCATTGGTGGGACTTTTCGGTACAGCAACGGGTATTAGCTTTGTCTTTGCTTCGTTAACGATGATACGAACGAATATCACTCAGAGCATTCTGGTGAACCGGCTGGCAGCCGGCATTTATGAGGCCCTGTGGACCACGATCGAGGGACTCTTCGTGGGAATCGGTTTGATGATCTTGTACTATTATTACCAGAATAAGCTAAACTGGATTTACTCCAAGTGGGAAGAGATATACGTCCATATCTCCGAGAAACTTTAGATAAAACAGAAAGGTTAAATCTAAGGAATGGCATTCAGCCGGAAGGAAGAGCAAAAGGGTATTAGTCTTCCTGGCTTAATCGATATCATTTTCCTCCTTTTGATATTTTCTCTCGCTACCTTCTCGTTCACGGATTCCAGTCTTCAAGAAGAGAAAGGGGATAAGGGTGAGTATGATCTCGAATTGCCGAGAGCCCGGATGACGGAGACGTTCAAGACAGATGACGTCCTCCAGACATTGCTTTTCCAGATTGAACATACCGATAGCGAGAATCCCAGCAGTCCTAAAGTTGTTTATGTGCTGTGGCCGGCCTGGGAGGATTCCTTGAATATAAACCAGGCCAAGATGAATGCAGAACGGGATTCTCTCTTTGCTGTATTCCCCGATGACTTTCTTGGCATGAGTGACAGAGATTTTACACGTACTGCCGCCTGTACCCTGATGCACTGGGCACTGGAAACGTATAAAAACGAACATTTTCGAGAGCCGAATTATGCCAACACCATCGAAATACGGGCCGTGAGGAATACCGAGTTTCGCATTATCAATTACATCCTGGAACAGTGCAGTGCTTACGGGGATACGATTCCGCGGTTTACATTACGGACATTGTCTGGACGAGAGGTAGACAGTGGCTTTTAAGATACAAAGAAAACCGAAGGAAAGAGTCGAACTGGTCTCTTTAATTGATATGGTATTCATCCTTCTGGTGTTTTTTATGGTGACCAGCTTTGCCATTCGAATGCCCATGGAGGAACGGGGCCTATCCATTCCCGCTCCAGAGAATGCCTTAGGCAGGGCTCAAATCGTGATCCAGTTTATCGATGAAAACGACATTTTTTGGATGGATGAAACGTCTGCATCTGTGGTCGAGGAAGTCGAGGAGTACTTTGGATACCTCTCGCCGGAGAGATTAAAGAATAAGATTATCAACGACTTAATCGCTCAGAACAGAGTCTCCCTCCAAGTACTCAATGAAAAAATCAACAATCTTCGGATGCGGGCCGCACAGGACCCATTCGCCCGCTTCTTTGTTCTCATACGATGTCCCAATCATATCCCGTATTTTCAGGTCGTCGATGTAATCACCAAACTCTCGGATACACCTTATCGGAACATTCGGTATGGCTGTGTGGGTGGAACATTGAATCAGATTCGGGAGTGTCGGAGTATTTATACAGTGGTCGAAGAGGATGCTCAGGGAAATCGGCGAAAGAACATCCGAATCGATCTTTAGTCGAAGATGGAACGTATAATGCAGGTCTGAATCATCATGGTACGTCAGTCGTTTTGGACATGGAGTGCACTGGTTGTGGTGATAGCAGTGGGGGTCATCTGGGGTTGGCGTGAGTATCGTCTGAGGCGTCTCCCTTTCGATGCCGTACTCATCCCACCGATTGAATACAGGGAAAAGTTGGAGATACCGCCTCGTCCGGGGATTCAAGGTATCGTCATCACAGGACCTACCATCGAATCCCTTTTCTTCTCCATTGACCTTACGAAAGCTGGCGTTCGCAGCTTGGATTGGAGGCGTCTTCAGGCTATCGATCCCCATGCCGACGTGAAAGTAAACTGCCGCATCGGTGACCAGGGACAGCTTTGGTTTTCCCAAGAGGATGTACTCATGGGAGGGCATACCGAAGCGGGAATGATCATACAAAGGACTTTGAAAACGTGGATGTACACGCCTTTCAAATCGGGTGTCATTCGATTCTGGTTCAACCTTCCCTCCAAAGGCAGGAAGTTGATCATCGACACCAGTGGTCTACGTAGAAAACCCCAAATTCCCGAGTATGTACCTATTTACGATGGAAAGATACATCTGGTGGATGGTCTTGAAAATGAAAATATCTGGGTAGGAGGACGGTTTTAACAGATGTCGAAAAAGCAAGAGGTTTCCAATATGCGTATTTTTCGAAATATCGTCCTATGCTTCATCCTCGTCGCCAGTAGCGGTTTAGCCCAACAATTCTACAAGTCCGAGGGTTTGAGGCTTTTCAATCAGGACGAGTACCGGGCCGCCATCGATTCAATGGTCCGATGGGCGGATGCACATACGGCTGAGCAAGGAATCGCCTTTTACTATGTGGGCGAGAGTTATTATAATTTGGGACTGGACGAGCAATTACCCACACGATCCCTTTCCCATTATCGGGAAGGTGCACGTTATTTTGATCTGGCGGTCAGACAACCTGACTTGGCATCACTCCATACGGATAAAATGATTGCCGCCCAGTATAAGAAGAGTTGGTGCCGATACCGATTGGCCGAACTAAGCGAGAATCCGGTGCCTTTTCTCCAAACGGCCTACAACGGTTTTGTTGAGGTGGCCTCGTCTCAAGACGATTCGTTATCTGTTATGGCGATGTACATGGCAGGGGAGGCCCGATTCAACGAAGCCCAGTGGAAGCGTGTTCAAATGTTTCTTACTGAAAACGACGGCGTGATCACCGATTTAGCCAGGGAAGCCATTGGTTCACTCCGGGAATCGGAACGACTTTTTCAGCAAGTGGGTGATAATCGAGTAGCCGATTCCAGACTACGTATTAGTGCCCGGATCAGGTACCAAGACGTTCTATACGAACGGGCAAAGTTATACGAGAGAATGCCGTCTGCTGTTTTCTCCAGGCTCGACGATTCCGGGAAGCGTGAAACACCGGTAGAGACGGCCGTTAACATACTCCTCCAAATTGACTACAATTCTATTATAAACCGAATGGATCGTGTATCGGGCCTGGAATTCCGGCCTTTGATTGCTTATTCCAACGCCGTTAAATGTCTGAGTCTTTTCCAATTAACCGGTGAAAACCAGAACGAACTCAACCTGAATACTGCTCTCGATAGCCTGAGATGGTCCGACTTTCAGGCCGAAAAACGATTCATGCTGGCCAGTCGTGATCAAATGAGCGCCATCGATGAGGATTCGTATTTAACACTCACCGATCCACAGCGAAGTCTGTACACTCAAGTCGCGAGCGATATCTCTGAAGCATGGTACTGGCTGGGATGGAGCCAGTTTGTGGCCGGCGTGGGGGCGGAGCAGAATCCGTTTCAGCAATTTCTCAACAGTTCCAGGAATGCAGTCTTGGATCCGCGTACGGCCGTTCTAAGAGACGATGCCCAGTATCGCGTTTTCATGCTCCGGTTTGACCAGCATGCGGCCGATAGAGGTGTTCTCGGCACGATGAAACAAGAGATAGAGAATTTCCATCCGAAACATCCCCTGATTCAGAGGCGAAAAGAACTACTGCTCCAACTGGTTCGCATCGGCCTGGGAGAGACGATCTGGGGAAGGATACTCCAGGCCCCTGGGGATGCTGAACGGTTCAGGGATGCGTTTGGTCTCATTCGGAATATGATGGTTCGGGCCAATCGGGTCACGGGACGGGAACGGGTTCCGTATTTAAATTATCTGGATCAGCTTTTTCAGATTACCGAGGATCGGCGAAGTGAGGCCACGATGTTCTATCGGGGAATGGCCCAGTTCCTGAGGGCCGAAATACAGGAGTCAGCCCAGAATAAGCGCCAGTACTATCTGGCCGCCGGGGAGATGCTCCAGGAAGCGACGGGAGACTATCGCTCCGAAGCCATGTATATACAGGCGAGGAGCTATTTTGCGGCAGCTAAGCATGAATCGGATACCCGCCAGAGAAAACGATTGCATGACCGGGCCAAACCCCTCTTTATCCAGTTGATAAACGAAGCACGGAGTCTAAGATCGGTATACTACCTGGGTGAGATTTTTCGTATTCAGGGTAACGGGGAAGCCGCCCGACGTTGTTACGATGTGGTAATGAAGAGGACACGTGGTAAGGCGGGAGGTGCTTTCTGGTACGGGAATGCCCTGGCTGGCCTCGAAAGCAGTGGGTCTGCGGGAGATGCATCTGCGTTGAATAATGTACGTATCGATCAGGTTGTCTTTCCAGAGCGGCTGCTCATCGTGGATGGCGAAGAGATATCATTGGAGCGGTTCGCAGATCCCGATTACGTTCGAAAACAGTACTGGGAAGAAGCTATAGACATGCTTCTGAAATTTGGTTTTCCGAAGCTCACGCTCTATCCGTCGATGTTCCGGAACGCTCAATCGCGCTACAGTCAGAGAACCTTTAAAAACGTGACGGCGGGTATCCAAGAACGAATCGGCTCCATCAGTTCGGGTCTTAAGTTGATCGTCATTCTGCCCGCGGGCATTCCACAGCGGGTCATAGCGACTCTCGACGGTGTTGCCCTGGAAAGTTCCGGAATGGGTATCTTTCAGAAGGCACCGCTATCGATGAATTCTGTTGCTGAAATTCGTATCATTAACGACCGCTGTTATCCGTTCGTTGAGCAGCACCGTTTTACGAAACCGGGTATTGAAGAGATGGTCGTTTCCCTTTCCCCAAAGAGCAGTTTTATTAAACGAGGCGAGGGCATTGAGTCCGGTGTAAACGTGGTCGACTTATCCCATCGTCTGGACGGTAACGTCGTCCTTCATTCCGGCCATCAAGCACTCTCTGCATCGACGATTCTGTATCGGGATATTTACTCGGATATATCATACCGGGATTTCGCTTATGCGCCGGCATTGGAAGGTTACGTTGTGGTGAACAGCGAGAGTAAGAATCTTTTACTCTATCGTAACGATCCCATGGTGTCCAAGGAAGGCGAATTTGACTTGACTTTTGGGAGTGAGGACGATGGCTTAAGCAGTCCCGAGGGTATTGCCGTGGATTCTCAGGGCAATATCTATGTTGCCGATTGGGGCAATCATCGTATCTGTGTTTTCGGAAGAGATGGCCACCTTCTGCGTACTTTTGGAAGTCTTGGTCGTAACACATCCCAAAACCGAGGCAAACCAATTCAATTCGTATTCCCAACACGAATCGCCGTGGCCGAGGACATTCAGGGTGTCAGTACGGAAGGCCGACGGGTCCGAAGAAGTCCTCAGTTTTATGTGGCCGACCGGCAGGGCGTGCATCTCATGGACGAAAACGGCAATTACCTGGATACCATCGTGTCGGGGCATGTTGCCATGGGCAATTTTTACGGATTGACGGTCCGTGGATACGGATCGAATGCACGCTTATACGTGATGAACAGAAGGACGGGAAGAATAGAGCGTTTTATTGCTCAGTCCGACGGATCGGATTGATGGAACAGTTGCTTATCGTGGGAATCAAAATATTCGTATGAGATTATTCAAATAATAGGTGTCTTTGTGATCACTTCGACGTGGTCCAAGTAAATCACAGTGAAGGGCAGATCGTAATCTGCCCTTTCATTATGTAGAAGTAATTTACTTTATTCTGTTGATATTTATTCAAAAATCCATCTTTAATACGTCGGGCAAAGATATTTAAATATGGTCGTGCAATAAAAACGGCAACTACTCACCT
>CAZTKR010000223.1:0-6616 GCA_964614115.1 uncultured bacterium
GTAAAGGTGTTGCGCATTCTCGTGAAATCGATCATAGCTCAGCTCGTCCATCACCCAGATCATGATGAATAAACAACACGCCATGCCCAGGGCCAAGCCGGCCACATTGATGAACGAATATCCCTTGTGCCGAATAATGGCTCTTATTGCGGTTTTCATATAATTGGAGAACATGTCCCCTCCTTTCCAGATGAGCCGTAACATGCCACAACGTGAGGTAACGGCAGGCCGTCATACGCTTCAATTTTTTAGACGCAAAAAAGACAGGAAAGGTTGTCATGTTCCGGGAGGATGAAACTTTGGGATATGATCACTCGACCTGCAGCATTTCCAGCGATTCTGTTCGAAAGCACCCAATAAGATTTTCTCTTAAGGGTCATGAATCTCACCTTTTCTCCGACACGTCTTAAGATATGCTTCAACATCCGATGCGTCGAGGATAGCTGGAATATTATCCCTTGACAAACAGACGAAAAGATACTATCATAATGGACATCTAAAGGAAGGGACTACAGTCATGAATCGCGAAAAAGACTCTGTGCAGAACCCGGATACCATCGATTATCCGTTTCCCGTGCCCACGACTCGCTTCGATCAAAAAAACGAGATGTTCAAGAGAAGAGCCTGGGATGAAAAAATTATGCCCCATGCCCATAAACTCTACTACCAGGTCAAGTATCAGGATAAACACGGATACCGTAAGCTCGATTATGCCCTGAGAAACGCTTCATGGAATCTGGAATACGGCTTCGGTTACGGAACAATGCGGAGCGACTATGGACTGTACTCCTGGACCGATGTGGCCGAAAAGGCCAAGCGATTCATCGAAACCGGAGGACCGGTCACGCACACACCCGAAGACCATACCCGTATCGTCAAGAAAGCCGCCCGGGTATTCGGAGCCGATCTGGTGGGCCTCTGCCGGGTCCATCCCAACTTGATCTACTCCCACGAATACGATCTCCTGCATGCGGAGCACAGGCCCCTGGACCTTCCGGAAGGATGCACCCATGCCATCGTAATGGCGATTGCGATGGATTATGACACGATGAAATACTCCCCCGATGCCATCGCCGGGACGGCCACCGGCCTGGGATACTCCAAGATGGCCTTCCTTACCAACCTGGTTGCCGCCTTCATACGGGGCCTGGGATACCGAGCAATCCCCTCCGGGAATGACACGGGCCTATCCATCCCCCTGGCCATGGCTGCGGGTCTGGGAGAACTGGGCCGGAACGGCCTTCTCATCACAGAAAAATACGGTCCCCGTGTGCGGATTTGCAAGGTCTTCACAGACCTGCCCCTTGTTCACGACACGTATCGCCCCTTCGGTGTGGCGCAGTTCTGTGAGTCGTGTAAAAAATGCGCCGATCATTGTCCATCGGGGGCCATCACCCATGACGAACCTACCACCCAAGGCCCGTCCTTCTCCAATCATTCGGGCGTAGAGAAATGGTACATCGATCCTGAGCGGTGCTTCCTATTCTGGGTAAAGAACTGGATGGATTGCAGTCAGTGTATCAAAGTCTGCCCGTTCAACAAACCACAGGGCTTCTTTCACGATGCCGCCCGAGTGGTCATACGGAAGATGCCCCGCTTCAATCGGGCGCTGATCTGGATGGACGATTTGCTGGGATACGGCAAACCCGTAAAGAGTAACCATTTCTGGGATACGTAGCGTACATAAGGTTAAGATTATAGTTATATATCAGGATTTATAAACGACGAAGGAGTACAATATGGGCTGGACCAGACGCATGGGATCGATTCTGTTGATTATCTGCATATCGTTTGCCTTGGCCGAGGAAAACATCACCGACAGTCAAGGATGTACCGTCATCGGCGTGGGCAAGAACACCACCGTGGACGGGTCGGTCATCACCTCTCACACCGATTGCTGCAGCGAGTGCCGCGTGCATGTCGTGCCGGGACGGACGTTCAAAAAAGGCGATATGGCTCCCGTTTACTGGGGCATGGTTCATTTTGGGCGCGATGACGAGCGGGCAGGCCGGCCCTTGACCGATTACGGGAAAGTGATCGGGACGATTCCCCAAGCCGAAAAGACCTACACATACTTCCACACGGGGTACTCCCAGTTCAACGAGCATCAACTGGCCATCGGGGAATCCACGTGCAGTCAAAGGGAAGAGCTAGCCACCCCGTACATCGAAGGCGTCACCCGTCAGATCATGACCATCGAGCAGGCGCAGGTGTTCGCCATGCAGCGATGCAAAACCGCCCGGGAAGCCATCGAGTTGATCACGGCGCTCGTGGAAAAACACGGCTTCCTGCCCTCCTGCGGAGGTGCCGAGGCGCTGTGTATCGCCGATCCTGAAGAGGTCTGGGTCCTGGAAACATTCAGTGTCGGCCCGGACTGGGAGCCGGAAAGCGGAGAGCCGGGAGCCATCTGGGCAGCCCGACGGGTACCCGACGACCATGTGACCGTGATTCCCAATTATGTACGAATCCGGGAGATCAACCTGGCCGATCCCGATTTTATGGCTTCATCCAATTACATGCAGTTCGCCATCGACCGCGGCTGGTACGATCCTCAGTCCGGAGGTCCCTTCGTATGGCAGGAGGCCTACGCGCCCCCCATTCGCGAGGGAAGCCTGAGCCGCCTGTACCTGGTCTACAGCGACCTGGCACCAAACCTGAAGCCGTGGCCCCGCCGGAAAATCAGCGGTGCCACCGGATCGTCGACCATGTACCGTCAAGGATACGAAGGTGGGGCGTTCTATCCGTTCTCCATCAAACCGGAAAGGAAGCTCTCGGTGCAGGACATCATCGCCTTTCAACGATCCGTGGCCAAGGGCACCGTATACGACATGGAAGCCGACCGCGCCTGGCTCGTGCCCAGGGGCAAGGATCGTTTCGTCAAGAGCCCCCTGGCTACCCCCTTCCCCGGTTACCCTTTGAGGGATCTCTTACGCATCACGAGTCACCGGAACATCGCCGCTCACGGTTACGGGATGGTGGCCCAGCTTCGCGATGAACTGCCCGATCCCATCGGCGGCGTGTACTGGTTCTACGTGGATAATCCATACGTCAGTACGTACGTGCCCATTTACGCCGGCGTCCAGGAAATATCCCCGCTGTACAAGACGTACGATATCCAAAAGTTCGACGAGAATTCCGCTCGCTGGGCCGTGGATTTCGTAGACAACCTCCTCCACCTCCGCTGGCAGGACGCCGTCAAAGACCTGGAGGCCGTACGGAACCCACTGGAAAAATCGTTCTTCGATGAACAGGCGAATGTTGAGAAGGAGGCACTGCGGCTCTTCGAAAAGAATCCGAAAAAGGCTAACGATTACCTGACAAAGTTGACCCGGACGCGAATGGAGCGGATCGTGCAGATGTATCGGGAACTCAGGAACACGTTGATTACGCAGTACACCAACAGCATTTATTAAAATCAGACCGGATAGGACGCTGGCGAAGCACTCTTCTGATTGGACTTTTTAGCTTCCCCCGGAGATCGCTAAAGCCATTCTCTACTTTGATCAGATCAATAAAAAGTGCTTATTCGTACTTCAGTGCCTGCGCGGGATTCGTCCGGGCTGCTTTGATAGCCTGAAAACTGACCGTTACAATAGCCACACCAAAGGCCAGCACACCGGAGAAGACAAACATCCGCAGTCCGATGCCGGTGCGGTAGGCAAAATTCTCCAGCCACCGGTTCATGAGCAGGTACGCCAAAGGCCATGCAATCACCGCAGATATCAAGACGAGTCTGATGAATTCTTTGGAAAGCAGCAGGAGGACATTCCCTGTATTGGCACCCAGAACTTTCCGCACACCGATTTCCTTTGTACGCTGTTCAGCGGAAAAGGCCGCCAGGCCAAAAAGACCGAGACACCCGATGATAACAGCCAGTATGGAGAAATGGGTGAACAATTTCCGCATTTTTATTTCCGAGGCGTATAGATGGTTGAAGTACGCATCCAGGAAGTAATAATCGAACGGATAATCGGGAGAAAACGAATGCCACGTGGTCCGGATAAAATCCAGCGTGCGCGGGATGTCCTGGGAACGAATCTTCAAGATGATATTCTCGTGATAGGATGAACGGATGGTCAATGCCAGAGGGCCGATGGGCTGATGGAAGCTGGCAAAATGAAAATCTTTCATCACGCCGATGACCCTGAAATCGATGGACTGGTTCTCCCCGATAAAGTAGGTCATTTTTTTACCGATGGGATCATCCCATTCGAAATGCTTCACCGCAGTCTCGTTCACCAGAATGGCCGTCTCGGCATCCGTCGTAAACGCTCGTGAAAAATTCCGTCCCTGACCGATTTCGATACCCATCGTCGGTGCAAAATCGGAATCCACACGCATGTGAGCGACAATCTGACCTTCCTCACTCTGAGATCCCTCCGGGAAAAATCCTTCTCGATTGAAATTTTCTCCGGGTAGATGCCTGGAAGCAGCCGCTTTCAGTATGCCCGCATGTTTCAGCAGCTCCGATTTTATCTCCTCCGTTCTTGTCGTGAGGTCTGCATCTCGAATGGGTATCACGACGATCTGCTCTCGATCGATACCCAGCTTCTTGTTACTGATGTAGTGCATTTGATCGGCAATGATGAACGTACCCGTCAGTATCGTTATGCAGATCACGAATTGTACGACGACGAGCACACTGCGGAAAAGCGCGCTTTTTGCACCCGCACGCAGCGAACCTTTTAACACACGGCTCGGCGTGAATGAAGACAGAAAAATGGCCGGATAAAGGCCAGCCAGTAATCCGACAAATAGCGCGATACAGAGAATTCCCATCAGGAAGGATGCAGTAAAAAATTGGGCTGTCGTCATCTCAATTTCGACGATCGCATAAAAATATTTTGATGAGAAGACAACAATAACAGCCGCCAGTATGAGTGAGAACAACGCCGTGATAACCGTCTCGCTCAGGAACTGCCTGACCAGCTGGCTTCGGTACCCGCCAATCACCTTTCGTAAACCCACTTCCTTGGCCCTGTTCGCCGACCGTGCCGTGGAAAGATTCATGAAATTAATGCAGGCAATAACCAGGATGAACAGGGCAATCCCTGAAAAAATATAGATGTAGGAAATATCGCTCTGCGGTGCGATATCAAAAACGAAATCGGAATGAAGATGGGCATCTGTCAGAGGTTGAAGATAGAACGTGAGATCGGTCTCCATTTTTATTCCCAGGAACTGCTGCATGAATGCGCCCAGGTATTTTTGTACAAATGCCGGCATCTTCTCATTGAATGCTTCTGGCGATGCTCCTTCCTCCAGTTGCACATACGTAAAATAATTGAAATTACCCCAGAAATCTATATTGTATCCCAGCTGACGCATCGTGAGAAATGAAGCAAGAAAATCGAACCGGAAATGAGAGGCCGCTGGTATGTTCTCGATTACGCCGGTTACGAGAAAATCGTGTTGGTTTCCGAACCGAAGCGTCTTGCCCACGGGATCATCATTGCCGAAATACCGCACCGCCGTCTCTTTTGTCAAGACGACGGTGAACGGATCGACCAGTGCACGGGAAGGATCGCCCTGGATAAAAGGAAACGTAAACATGCTGAACGTCTCGTTGTCCGTAAAAAACCAGTGATCCTCATAGAATTTATTTTCTCCGTACAGGACCAGAGTTTGGTCTTCCTGACGAAACCGAGTGGCAGAGACCACTTCGGGATAATCCTGCATCAATGCCGGTGCCGCAGGATCGGGTGCGCTGACAAGCTTCAAGTACCGACCCATCATGTTTCCTTCGGCAGCCAGTCGATAAATATGTTCCGCATTCTCATGATACCGGTCATAGCTGAGTTCAAACTGAACATAGAGCAGGATGAGGATACAGCATGCCATGCCGATGGCCAGCCCGACGATGTTGATGAAGGCATATCCCCTATGCTTCTGAATATTCCGCAGAGCGGTTTTTGCGTAATTCGTAAACATGACGATCCTCCAATACCAGGTCTCAAACATATAACTCATCAAAACGAATCCCAGCTGACCCATATACCAGAGCCAGACCGATGCGATTCGTGACTGCGCGGCTCGTTCCCGGAATTCTTCTTCAATGTCTCCGGCAATCGACATCTTGGACGGGGAATTGGAAACCCGGCGAATAAGCCATCCGGCCAATCGCGGAGGCTTTCTACCATCGGTGTTCATGTTCCGTCCCCGGAGTCGAACGACAGATCGGAAAGGCCTTCCCACATGTCCATCTGGAGCTGATAGGTCGATTTCAACGCTTTCTTTCCTCTATTTGTCAGATGGTAGTATATTTTACTGCAGCCGCCGCGAACCGGTGTCGGATCGCCGACGGTTCGTGTGACATACCCTTTTTTCGTGACCTGTTCAAGCGTAAAATAAAGAGCACCGTACGAGACGGTTTTTCCCGCCATTTCTTTGATTCGTTTTCTAATCTTCACGCCATACGCATCGTCCTGAAGCCGCCATATGGCCAGCAAAAAAATCTCCTCCTGCCGGGTAAGCGTTTTCATGCCTCTTCCTGTGATTATAATACTTACTGGAATCCAGTATATTTATACGGTTTTCCAGTAGGTATTGTTACATAAAAATAAGAGAGAGTCGATAAAATGGCATCGATGAATCGGTGCTCCGGTTCTTTCTTTTC
>CAZTKR010000224.1:0-6512 GCA_964614115.1 uncultured bacterium
TGTGTTGACGTTCTCGCTTTTTTTTAAGACCGATTCCAATAAGGCTTTGATTTGAGCTATGGAAAAGGGCTTGGAAATATATCCGTCGGCTGAATTTTCCGTTGCCTTGGCCTCGGTGTGAATGGAATGGTATCCCGTGATCAAAATGACAGGAAGACTGGAGTAGCTCTTCTTAATATACCTCATCAAAGCCCAACCATCCATTTTTGGCATGCGAAGGTCGGTTATCACAAGATCGATATCCATGTGGCTTAGAATTTTCATGGCCTCCAGTCCGTCGTGGGAGCTGACCACATGGTAATCGAGTTTTGTGAGCATCCTTTGCAGAACGGCACACAGAACGGGTTCATCGTCGACGACCAGAATGCATTTCCCGACTCTGTTCTCTCTGGGAAGAATATCTACAGCCGTCCACTCCTCCTGCGTTCCATCATCGCTGATGCTGTATTCCACATCCTCCTCTTGTTCAAACCGGTATAATAAACGATCATCCTGGTAACATTCGACACGCAGTCGACCCTGCTCTAACTTCTTTTCCGTTCGAATTTCGACCTGTAACTTGGAAAGCAACGCCTGCCTCTGTTTCTTACTGACCATGTAGAGGATGTCCCGGGTTAGTTCATCGATAAACACATCCTCCGTAGACTCTCGGGCTTTTCTGTCGCAGGGATTGAGTAGAAGGACGAACCGATTCGGATGCAAGCCTTTTCGCTCTTTTTCCGAACGGCATATATGCCAAGCCGATTTTAGGGCATCCAAAATTCGTACATACGGGATCGAAGGAGGCACAGTGAAATCTTCTTTTAAACGCTGGACCATAGACGTCCTCCATCCATCGAGAGACTATCAGTAAACAATAGAAAGTTTGATCGACTTATCATCATACAGATTAACCTTTTCCGCACGGGGTTGCATGCGTTTGCCCTTCCCATCGTACAGGAGGATGATTTCGACATCGCGGGAATCTTTGGTGTCCGATTTGGCCACGACACCCTGGGCTCCCATCAAGTTGGCATCCGAATGTTT
Source organism: uncultured bacterium (assembly GCA_964614115.1). GTDB lineage: Bacteria > Zhuqueibacterota > QNDG01 > QNDG01 > DSAB01 > CAZTKR01. The sequence continues at coordinate 1,027 of CAZTKR010000224.1, forward strand.
TTTAATTACAACATTTGATCCTACGGGGTATAACGTAACGAGATTGCTCAATACACGGACGACATCCGAATTTAAACCCGTTCCTGCTTCCCGGTTCAATTCTTTGAGGGCCTCTTCCGGCTTGAACCGATGCTGAAAGTAATTGCCCGATACGAGATTGTCAAAAACATTAGCCACAGCCACAATCTCCGCAAACCGGAAAATCCTGTTGGCTTCATGATAGGGAGAACGAATCGGCTTGTTATTCTTACCCTGTAAACCAAAGGGGTATCCGCTTCCGTCCTGACGCTCATGATGCTGGACGATGATCTGCCTCTCAGCTTCTGAGATCGATCTCGCTTCACTCAGCAACTGCTCACCCAGGAGGGGATGTTTCTGAACCTCCTTCTGTTCAGAGGGTTCCAGCTCCCAGTAGCGTTTCTCGTAAATTCCAGGAAGCACAGTCTTACCCACATCGTGAAGCAGAGCGCCCATGCCCAGAACATTCTGCTCGGAATCGACGAACCCGTATTCACTTCCGATGAGAAGAGAAATCACCGTGACGTTTAGAACATGATTATGGATGGCGTTGGTTCTGGAAACCCCGGAAATCGTGTTGTACCCTTCTATTGCACCGATTATGAACAAATCTTCGATAATGTCCCGTACGCTCTCTCTCAACTGCGATGATTTGGGCAAGGGAAAGCTAAGCATGCCCATTTCCATGATGTCCACGGACTTCCTGTCTCTCTTCTTGGTAAGCTCTTTGATATAGCTACAAATCTTTTCGTAAAAGCGAGATACGGCCAGTAATGCATTGTCCCATGTTTCATCCGATATCACGTTTTCGGGCACAATCTCCTCAGTTCCGTCTTCCTCGATATACACAAACGAATAGCCCATGGACTGCAATTTTGTGATGAGGGGCACTGAGAATGCCGCTTTCGCTCCTAAAAGGAGCGTGCGCTTACCTCCATAATAGGCATGAAGGGGCTGCCCAAGTATCATTCCTGGCTTTAGATTGGCTATAGAACATTGTCTCAAATTATCCTCTCAAATCTCGAGTTATTTAGGGTTGCGTTGTAGAACGACCAGACACGAGAATGTGAATGAGCGTTTTTTCTCCTGCAAAAATAGAACCAAATTACCCATCCGGTACCAAATTTTTTAAGTTTCTTCGTCTACAACGATTCGTGAAAATACTATGGATTTATAATCCGTTCTATTTTACATAAAAATAATCCCATATAACATATTCGATATCCTGAATAATGTCATTTTCTCCCGATGATTTTTACGAATGCTTCTGCTAACTGGATCATGGCCATCACAAAATGTAAGTAAATATTACATTGAAATAGATAAAAAAGTAATACTTAAAGGATAAATATTCTCCGGTTGCCCATAATACTACAAATAAACGACTTAATCAAGTAATATTTAGAATAATAGTGAATTATGCACAGAAGAAATCAACTTATCCTACGACGGCATGACTATTGCTTGTGGGGGACAGGTACATTCGACGATGATACCGGCCGTCCAAGACAGAACGCTATCGACAGAGGCACTCAATGAATAGAAACGAATGCTTCACTGGTGATACGACACTGACAGAAGAATGCCCCTTTCCCGCCGTCGCCCACGAGGAGAAAAAACGGGTAGCCCAAGGCAGAGCGATTTCACAAAATCAGAATTTCATCTTGAACAACATCGGCATACTGGCCTCCTCTGTGTTCCGGACCTCCCTGGCCATTCAGCGATACGCGACCATAATCGAGGAACAACAGAACCGACTTAACGCCATCATGGCCGGCATTGAGGACGGACTTCTTCTTCTGGAACACGACGGAACCCCCATCGTCCAGAATGACATCGGTAGAAAATATATCGACCAATTGTGCCGTTGTGATGGTCATGGTAAAAAATGCTTGATTCACGATACTCTTAAAACTTTTGTCCGGGGATCATCCGATAAACGCACCCGCAAAGCAACCCGAGACGGTCGGACGTATCGTCTGACATTCAGGCGGATCGAGCGGGCAAACGCACCTGACCGCGTCTCTCTTCGTATTATTGCTTCCAGCAATGGGAAACACAAACGTCACGACCCACTGGAACCGCACGGTCATTCCATCGTCCGGGAGATGACGGCCGCCATTGCCCATGAAATCAACAATCCCCTCACACCCATCATGGGTCTTTCCAGCCCGTCCCTCTACGACAACGCGGTTTCAAGGGGGCTGAAAGAGGAGCTTATAACAATTCATCGAGCCGGGGCCAGGATCGCCAGCATCATCCATCTTCTTCTAAATTTTAATGAAGTATATCGATGGAAAACGACGGGATCTGTTCGGCCCAACACGATGATTCGGGATATTGTAGAACAGTCAAAGAAGGAAATCAAGGGGAAAAAGGTTCATCTTAGAACGCGTCTGGCTGCCAGCGCACCGGACGTTTATGGCAACGAAGCGCAATTCCGGCAGATCATGAACCTCTTTATTGGCAGCATCGTACGCAACACCATAGATCCCGACCTTGAATCGCGGATCGTACTCTCGACGGGTGTCAATGCCGGTTCAGCTGTCATAAGGATTAAATACACAAACGCCGACCTATACCGGAGTATCGCCACGGACCGGACAGCGACTTCCAGTGAGTTTATCGAAGCTTTTAGAGACCTTCATCTGCTGTTGGCCGAGATGCTTGCCCGGTCGATCCAATTGAAAATCCGTTACACGAATTCAGCGGATAAACATGGCGGGACTATTACGATACACTTTCCTGCATATTCCGCCCCTGTGACCTCCTAAACACATCAGCCGGATATCATCTTTTCCATCACACTCTTGAACCGATCCAGTGCAAACGGTTTCTTCATTACTTCGACGAGATGGGGTTGCTTGGCTTCCTGCGCCAGCCAGTCTCGAAACTCAGGATTCTCAAAATAACCCGAAATGTATATGACCCGTTGCGACGGATTGGAACGGCGTATATGGGCCATCATCTCCGAGCCCGTCAGGCCGGGTATGCATAGGTCAGACACAACGACGTGGGGCTTGATTTTTTCGTAAAGCTTAAGACCTTTTTCTCCATCATTGGTGCCAAACGCCTCGATTCCCATCGTGTGGCAAACCTGGGTGAGTATGTCCACCATACTGTCCGAATCGTCTACGATGAGTACACGATGCCGGGACGACCACGTCTTCTTTTTCGCATGGGGCACCTTGATGGTCACGGTGGTACCCTCTCCCATCTTGCTGGCGATCTCTATCGTGCCACCGTACTGGTGCATAAAATAATTGGCCGTGCTGAGTCCCAGTCCCGTACCGTAGGGCTCGTTTCCCTTTTTTTCCGTGCTCGTGGGCTTGGTCGTGAAAAAGACGTCGAAGACCTTATCCTGGATATCCTCGGGAATGCCGCATCCGGTATCGAGGACGTCGATATAAATGTATCGATCGTCGTGTCTCGTCCGAATGGTTAATTGTTTTTCGGAAGATACGTTCATGGCATCCAGGGCGTTCTGAATGACATTCATGATGGTTTGACTGAAATGTACGTAGACGCCCCGGATGAGGGGCAGGTCGTCATCGTATTCGACGGCGCTCTTGACGCGATGCTTGTAGAACATGTTTGCGGACAAGAATTCCAGTTCGATCCTGAGGAGATCGTTGAGATTCAGTATTTTTTCCTTGGATTCATGCCCTTTCCGACTCTTGAGCATCAGATTGTTGATGATGGATTCCATGACATCTACTTCGTTGATGATCATGTCTAGCTCGTACAGTGTCTCATGATCCATTTTCAAAAGCTGAGCATAGCCTTTGATGCCACTCAGGGGTGTTTTTAGATTATGGGCAAGGCCCGAGGCCAAGAGCCCGATCTGTTCCAGTTTTTGAGATTCCAGAAGTTGCGATTGACTCTTGGCAAGATCGTCCAGGGTTCTTTTGAGCTCCAGGTTGGCCCGGGTGATGCTGTTGTGCAGCTGGAGTGCCTCATTCTCGGCTTTTCGCCGGTCGGTAATATCTTCCAGAGAAACCACACACCATCGTTTCCCCCTCGTTTCCAGAGGCACGACATTGACCCGAAACGTGAAGAACGACCCTATTCTCTGCTGCCGTTCCATCGTCTGCTCGACATCCAGGACCGTCTCCCCGACTTTCAAACACCGTGTAATACTCTCGTTTATCACACACTTACGGGCATGTGTTCCGAAACCGCATCCCCTTTTTGTCAGAAACCGGTTTTGACAATCGAGCGCATCCCCCACCTTCTTCCCTATGACATCCTTTTCCCGTCGACCCAGCGCTCTCAGTCCCGATCGATTCATCCGGCGAATGCGTTTTCTTTCGTCCAGGACGATGAGAATCGCGTGTACTGTATCGAATACGCTCTGAAGCTCTTCGGCCCGTTCTTCCAACCGACGTTCGGCTTCCTTGCGTCGCGTGACATCGTGCATGACGGCCAGAATCGTCTTGTCGTATCCGTACTGATCCTTGAGCAGCGTCAGATTCATCTCCACGAACCGATGTTTTCGGGATCTAGAGACGAGCAAGCATTCCAGAGGGTATTTTCTCCGGCCTCCTCTCATGAGTGTTTTAAATCGGTTAAGGATGTCCTTCCAGTACGCTTCATCGAAGAGATCTTGGAATGATTTGGAAACGATGACATCGTAGGGATAGCCGCTGATCTGGAGCAGCTGAGGATTTGCGTCGAGAATTTCGCCCTTCGGATTAAAAACAGCGATGGCATCGTTGGTCGTATCGAAGAAAGCCTGGTAGCGACGTGCGAACATAATGACCGGATCTTGGATACCCGAGTTGGGCCGGCGTGTTTTATCCCGCTTCATCTGTGTATTCTTCGATGGACCGGAGGGTTTTTTCATCGAGTATCCTCTATCGCGCTGGGTACGAATATCCGCATAAGAACGCCTTCGGTTAAGGTATTTACTTTTTAGGGATTGACGTACTGTGTTGTTCCAAGACTTCGATCAAAAATGGAATGCCAATGGATTTCGTTAAGACCTTATAACCCTTCAGGTCTGAGGGATAGGCATGCGCAGACAGGATGATGACTCGGATGGATGGATACTTTGCGGATATCTGGTCGGCCAGCCAAAAACCATCCAATCCCGGCATTCGGGCATCCACAAGAATGCGTGATACGGGATCTCCCGTGTTCTGATTCACCTGTAGGAATTCCAGTGCCTCCATTCCGCTGTTTACCTCATAAACGCGACAGCCGTTTGTTTCAAGACCAATGGCCAGTGATCGACGAAAATGCGCATCATCGTCTACCAGTAGAACATGCATCGTTTCCACTCCTCTTCCAACGAATTATAATTTGTCCTCTTCACTGAAAAAAGTCGATTATTTAGCCCCCGTATTCATCTGTGCATCGATCACATCCATAATTTCTTCGACCTTAAAAGGTTTTCTTAAAAAAGGATAGCCGTCCAATTCTTCGGGTAAATCGAACGCTGAAATGACCAGGACAGGCATGGCGGG
>CAZTKR010000225.1:0-6508 GCA_964614115.1 uncultured bacterium
TTTTTTCAATGCCTCATACTCTTAATAAAAGGTCACCAGTAATGTACGCTATCAGGTGAGTAGAAGCAATCCCAATAAAAGCTGAAGATTACTAAAAGGATTAAACGTGAGTTGCCTTTCCATCAGGTTGTTGAAAGCGGGCAATGCCATAAGGACAATGACGACGGAAACCATCATAGCCAGGACACTCGTGGCAATCGATTCACCAAAAAACTGCTTTATCAGTTGTCTACGCTGGGCGCCCATCACCTTCCGTATGCCGACTTCCCGGCTGCGACGACCTGATCGAGCCGTGGCCAGATTCATGTAATTGATACATGCAATGAACAGAAACAGCAAAGCAATCGATGAAAAAAGGATCACCACGATCATGTCATTATTCATTTCTAATTCTTGGTTCCGATGCGAATGGAGATGAATTTTTGTCAGGGGCTGTATTAAAATTCTATTTTTGAAACGATCTTCTACCTCAAAATCAAATTGATCATAGATATATTTATCCAGAAATGCGGGAAATTTACTTTCCAGTATTTCCGGGTCTCCACCCTCCCGTAATAAAAAATAAGTATAACTGAAATTGCGACCCCATTGGGTCAGATCGATTCTTCTTAATCGAAAATATGTTTCATACGGTACGATGGCCTCCATGATGAAATGTGAGTTTACCGGCATATTGGAAAAAACACCCGTCACTTTAAAATCCCAGCGTTCGTCAACAGTGAGCACTTTACCTACCGGGTCTTCCTTCCCGAAATATTTCGTTGCGATTTTTTCCGACAGGACGATGGCGGCAGGATCGTTTAGCGCTGTCTGGGGATCACCCTTCACGAAGGGGATAGAAAATAGTTCAAACATCTCAGGATCGGCCCAGTAGAAATTATCCTCCAGAAAATGTTCATTTCCGAATGAAAGTAATATATTCAGACTCTTTATCATCCGGCTCACTGATTCGATTTCTGGGAATTCTTCCCGCAATGCCGGACCCAGGGGTGCGGGCGTCACAGCCGTTTTTAGGAAGGCGGTTGAGGTACTGATCGGCTTCTCTCTAACCACTCTGTAAATACGATCCGCGTATTCATGATATCTATCAAAACCCAACTCATACTGCACGTACAAGGCGATTAATATAAACGCCGCAAGACCGACAGCAAGACCGGTTATATTGATGAAGGAATAGCCTTTGTGTTTTTTCATATTTCGCAGAGCTATTTTTAAATAGTTCTTAAACATCATTCCTCCTGAAAAAAGAGCCAGTTGCAGTGCTTTCGGTATGCTCGTCAACGTATAAAACCATATCCACAATACCGCTTTTCTCCGGCCATCCCGACAGGCCACCTCTTCAAACTCCTCCTCTATATCCCCCGAATAACCTTCCTCAACACCGAACAGACATATCTTCTTCAAAAGCCAATACGGGACCTTGGGTATTTTTTTTTCAGACGTGTACATTAAGCATAATCCTGGTTAAACGACTCTCTGGTGATTCCCTGCCAAAGCCTGCTCTGTCTTTCGTAGGCATTTTCCAGGGCTTTCATCCCTTCTTCTGTGATTTGAAAATAGACTTTTCTCTTGCCTCCCCTGACAGCAGTCGGTTCCCCGAAGTGTTTAATGATGAATCCTTTTCTCTCTAACTGGGTGAATGTCGTATAGAGGGTGTTATAAAAATAGTCTTTACCCGTGATCTTATTCACCCGTTTTCTGATCTCTACACCGTATGAGTCGTCTTCCAACTGCCAGATGGCCATCATCACAGCTTCTTCTAATTTGGTCAACTCGTGCATTATATCACTCCCATTTAAATCGGTACTACCGATATTCTATTATATCGGCAATACCGATAAATTGTTTCAACATTTTTCCTTTTTAAATGGAATGACTTGAATATGGAAAAATCGGGTCTTATATTTTAGTTATATAATAAACAATCCGAGTATAACGAAAAAAATTGAAAGATTTTATCAACTCCCTTCTTCTTAATCTGATGGCACCTTCTTTCCCGCTCCCACTAGTATTATTCAACTCGACATGTCTTCACAAACATGACAGATGCTTTTTATTCTATTTCATTGAATGATTGGCTCCTGATCTTGTGTTTATATTTTCCCTTCCCAATTGCTCGCGACCTGTTTTATTCATATTTCAATGAATTTACCGGATTGGCCGAGGCTGCTTTCATCGATTGATAGGATACGGCCACCAGAGCAATCACCAGCGCAGCAACACTCGACAGACCAAATATCCAGTATCCGATGGATGTCTGGTAGGCAAACGACTGAAGCCATTTTGTCATCACAAAATAAGCGAGGGGACATGCAATGATGCTTGCCACGATAATCCATTTCAGGTATTCTTTAGAGAGCATAAACAGAATGCCCGGTACATTGGCACCCAGTACCTTACGGATACCGATTTCTTTTGTCCTCTGTTCGGCTGCAAAGGAAGACAGTCCCAACAGTCCCAGGCAGGCTACAAAGAGGGCAAAAAGGGTGAATATCGTAAAAACGCGGCCCGTCCGCTCCTCGTTCTGATACAGATCGTTGTAGATGGTGTCAAGAAAAGAATACTCAAAGGGCATTCTGGGAACAATCTCCTCCCAGGTTTGACGGATGAATGCCATTGTTGTACGGACATTCTCAGGACGGATACGCACCGACACATACGCCTCCCCCCATCGATAAGCACCGGGTATCATGATGAGGCCCAGCGGTTTGACTGGCTCGTGAAACGACTCATAATGAAAATCCTTGACGATACCAATCACGTGGAACTCTTCTAATTCACCCACCCAAATCTCAAACCGTTTGTTCATTATATCATCCACGCCGAGTTTATGGACTTCTCTTTCGTTGAGGATAAGGGCGTGTCCGTCAGACGGTATCTCCTTGGAGAAAAATCGACCCTCGATCATTTCCAGCTTCATCACATCTAAAAAATCCGAATCCACCGCGAAAAGATTCGTGCCGTGTCCGGATGTCGAGCCTTCCATGCGAAAACCCAGGTTCGTGAATTCTGTGCCCGATACACTGGATGACGCCGATACTGCCACCACTACCGGATTCTGCAACAAAGCGTCCTTCAGTGTCGACAACTTCTCGCCCATCTGCCCGAATGTCTTGACTACGACCACCTGCTCCCGGTCGAAGCCCAGGCTCTGATTTTGGACGAAGCCCATCTGTTTTCGAACGACCAGCGTACACACAATCAGCATGATCGACAAGGAAAACTGGAGAACCACGAGTCCGCTGCGAAAGCGCGAACTCTTCAAGCCCCTTCTGGCTTTTCCGCTGAGTACGGCTATCGGCTTGAACGAAGACAACAAAAGCGATGGGTAGATTCCCGCGATAATACCGATCAACACAGCCAAGGCCATCAATGCGAGAAGTAACAACGGGTATTGTATGTAGAGAATCCGTAACCAGGGCATCCCGACGAGCTGCCGAAAGGCCGGCATCAGTAGCTGGATGAATACCAGGGCCAGAATCAAGGCGATCAAGCTCGTCGATACCGATTCGACCATGAACTGACGGACGAGGGATGTCCGTGTGGACCCGACGGTCTTGCGAATGCCCACCTCCAGGGCCCGCCGGGTCGACCGTGCCGTCGAAAGATTGATGTAGTTAAACACGGCGATGAGAAGGATGAACAAGGCGATGATCGTAAAAAACCGGACGTAGGTACCGTTTCCGTTGGCCTCTAATTCCCAGAGTAAATGGGAGTGAAGATGAATCTCCGTCAGGGGTTGAAGGGGAAATGTTGTGGAGTTTCCTTCGGCCAGAACGGCTTCGTATTCCTCCGCAGAACGGAACATATAGTTTTTTACGATGTCGTTCAGTTTATCCTGGAGGGCGTCGGCACTGCCCCCTTCTCGGAGTAGAACGTACGTCTTGAATACGTTGTAGCCCCAATTGGGCTCAAGATACCTGGGAAAGCTGGTGATGGAGCAGAGGATGTCAAAATGGAAATGTGAGTTGGGTGGCATGTCCCGGTAGATACCGTTGACCTGAAAATCCTGATCGTAAATAGTCAGTGTTCTGCCTATAGGATCTGAGTCTCCGAAATATTTTTTCGCAGCGCTTTCGGAAATGACGGCTGTCTGTGGGGCTGAGAGCGCTGTCTCCAGATTCCCTTGAATAAACGGAAAAGAGAAGACTTTGAAAAATTGGTCATCTGCAACTCCGTGTCGTGCTTCATTCAACCTGTTTTCACCGGCAATCACGAGTGTTTCATCAAAATCCCGCACACGGGTCACGAGTTCGGCCTCGGGGCATTCGCTCTTCATTGTCTCTGCCAGAATACTCGGGGTATTGGCCTGCTCCAGATGCCAATCGTCATAATGAAAGAACTGTGCCATACGGTAGATTCGGTCAGAGTTGGCATGAAAACGGTCATAACTTCGCTCTTCGCGAACCCAGAACAGAATGAATAGGGCTGCTGCCATTCCGATGGACAATCCCAAGATATTGATGGCGGCGTAAACTTTCTGACGACTGATGTTCCGGATAGCAATCTTTAAATAATTGTTGAGCATGATATACCTCCACTTCAGTTCAAAACTTAAAGACGGTAATACAGACCGTAGCGCATGCAACCAGTACCATAACTGGGCACGCCCGTATCCTTGATTCAAGATTCTGTCATCAAACTCCTCTAAAATATCCTGCAGAATGGAACTCCGGTCATCTTCCCACGACAGCTTTCTCATAATCGCTTCTGCCAAGACCGGAGGCTTCAAGATTTTCTTCTTCTGTCTTCTCATGTTCGATCAAAAGACCATTCGTTGAGGTCTTTCCATACCCGACGATGAAACGCCAAGGCATTCTTCAATGCGTCCACGCCATCGGACGTTACATCGAAATAGGTTTTGGAGCGTCCACCCTTTTCAGGAGTAGGAGCCCCGATTCGCTTTCGGACAAATCTTTTGAAGGTCAACTGACGTAGCAGACCATACAGGGTGCCGTACGTGTAATCCTTGCCCGTATCTTGCTTAATTTGTCTTCTGATAGATACGCCGTACGCAGATTTCCCCAGACGCCACACGGCAAGCAGGACAATTTCTTCGGCTTTACTTAGCTCCTTCATGTATACCTCAAACAAATTTATTTGTGTTTTACAAATATATAGACTTCACTTTTTCAAAAAGGTTGTCATGTTACTGCAAAAAATCGATAAAAAAATACCCCGAAGCGTGAACTTCAGGGTTATAACAATTCAATGAATTTTATCTGTCTAACTATGAGCTGTACTTCGAAACCATCATTTTACGACCCATCTTCAATCGTCGTTTACCACAGTCCAACGGCCTTTTCAGGTTTACCGGATCATCCTACTATTCTTCTTTGTGTCCATCCCTTATAGATTCACTTCGGATGTAAAATCCGGCAACCGGGTTGATCTTATCAATCGCACACGGTGAATATCTGATTCGGATTGTTCTAAAGTGCAGTCTGTATTTCTCATTGGATCGATTCAATCCGTGTAAAAAAAAGCACGATTCCGCCCGCATTCACTGCATTTCCCGACGAATACACCTTCGTCGAAAAATCCCAACAGGCCATCTTCTTGTTCGATACGTTCACACTCGCCAATGTAAAAATAGTCGCTACCACACTCGCATACCGGTTTTTCCTCACGCACGGGTTTTCGATTTTTTCCCGTAAATTTGAATATTTGCTCCTTCTTTCCACATTTCGAACAAAGACCCAATACGATCCCTCTGAAGTTACGCTTCTTAGAGCCCGTGTGATGTTCGATGGTTAATTCCATGGGTACAACACCGCATGCTGAACATGCGGCCGGCTTGAATATGTGATAATCATTGGGATAGCGGCTCGCAGAAATGCGTTCCCTGGCAAATCGCTCCAGGTCTAAAAGCGGAGACTGACCTCCCGCTTTCTCTTTCTTATTATTTGGCATCATATAAACTGATGAAGCTATCCGACCGATCCCGTGGAGCGGTGTATGTTATCCAGTCTCTGTGACCGATGGCTTTCTTTCTGCGTAATACACGCTCGTTACCATCCTCCACCACCACCGCCTCCACCGCCTCCTCCAGAAGAGCCACCGCCTGAACTGCCCGAACTTGATCCTGGGGCCGATGATGACGAGGATATGGCGGAAGAGAACGAAGAGCCCAGACTGGATACAACTCCGGTCATGCCGGCCGTCTTCCAGTTGGTGCCCGTATACCACGAGGGCGAATAACCTGTATCTACGCTTGCCGCTGCCAATACATCTGCAAATTTTTCGCTCCAATCATTCTCCACGCCCAAGGCCAGGGCATACGGAAGGTACTTCTCGAAAAGCTCCGGTGTCTTCTGGGGTGGGTGGAGCATGTCTAAACGCTCTTCTTCGGCAACTTCCAGATACATCTTGAATCCCTCGATCTCGTCCATGACCTTCCGTCCGTGTATCGTAGGTGCCTTTAACAGATGGTAGTAAATGATATTAACGAAAACAAGAGCCAGGAGGAGTAGAACAGCTATAGATGATATCATGGTCGAAAACATCC
>CAZTKR010000226.1:0-6475 GCA_964614115.1 uncultured bacterium
GACGATAAAAAGGTGGTCATCGACCTGGTCAAGGCTTTAAAAACCGATGAGTTTTTCGACCAGATCGATGAAATCATGCCCGTTTCCAGTCTCGACTATGTCATACTTAACCACATGGAGCCGGACCACACGGGCGTGTTGCGCACGTTAAAACGTATTGCACCGGATGCAACCATCGTCGGCTCACCCAAGATGAAACAGATGCTCGAGGCGTATTACGGCATCAGCAAGAACGTAAAAATCGTCGAGGACGGAGAGACATTGTCCATCGGGAAGAGAACGCTCCAGTTTTTTTACACCCCGTTTGTGCATTGGCCGGAGACGATGATGACGTACGAGACGTCCGACAGTATCCTTTTTACCTGCGATGCCTTTGGCAGCTACGGGGCTTTGCGCGGAGCGATTTTTGACGACACGTGCAAGGATCCGGATTTTTATCAGACAGAGGCGCTCCGGTACTATGCCAATATTGTATCCAAGTTCAGCGGACCCGTACTCCGCGCCATAGAGAAATTGGCCGATGTTGATGTCAAGCTCATCGCACCCTCTCACGGCCTGGTATGGCGAAAAAATCCCACCCGCATCGTCGAGTTGTATAAGACATGGGCAGAGTATGCCGAGAGCGGCGGCGAATCCGATATTACGATGATCTATGGCTCGATGTACGGCAACACGGAGGAGATGATGAATGCCGTGGCCCAGGGTATGTCGTGCACGGGGATCGATCTGGATATATTCGATGTATCCCGGACGCATGTCAGCTACATCCTACCCTCCCTGTTGGCGAAAAGAGGTGTCATGATCGGAGCACCCACGTACGAGGGCAAGCTGTTTCCTCCCATGACACAAGTGCTCCAGATGGCTGCACTCAAACGGGTGACGAACAAAAAAGCCGCATATTTTGGCAGCTTCGGCTGGAGCGGTGGCGCCTTGAAACAGTTGAATACCATCATCGAACCCATCAAATGGGACTTGTCTTCGTCCATGGAGTTTCATGGAGGGATTACCAAGGAGCGTCTGAAACAAGGAGAAACCTTCGGCAGAGTATTCGCTGAAACGGTTCTTGCAGTGTGAATCGCGGTTACTTTCGATGAAGGAGGTTCCCATGTTGAATAAAAAGATCACGAATGCATTGAATGAGCAGATCAACAAAGAGATGTATTCGGCATACCTGTATTTGGCCATGTCGGCCTACAGCGATCATAAGGGTCTCAAAGGATTTGCCAACTGGTTTTACACGCAGTATCAGGAGGAAATGGAACACGCCATGCGCATCTACTATTATATCCAGGAACAGGGTGAACAGGTAACGCTCAAGGCCATCGAGAAGCCACCCGAAGAGTTCGGCACGCCCCTGGAAACATTCCAGAAGACCCTGGAGCATGAAAAATTCGTCACAAAAAGCATCCACGATCTGGTCGATCTTGCGGTTCAGGAAAAGGATCATGCCAGTCAGATTTTTCTTCAATGGTTCGTATCCGAGCAAGTGGAAGAAGAGAGCAATGCTAATGACATCATCGATAAGCTGAATATGGTGGGAAAGCAAGGCAATGGTTTGTTCATGATCGATAAGGAGCTGGGGGCAAGGGTATTCAAGTCCGAACTCACGTCCGAAGGCGAATAACAAGGCCGATAAACACAAACTAAAACGGAGAATTGCTTATGGCGAAGCTGAATGTGGGCCAGAAGGCCCCCCTTTTCTGTCTGCCCGATGCCGATGAAAAAGAGGTTTGTCTGAAGGATTTCTCGGGAACGTGGGTCATTCTCTACTTCTATCCCAAGGACAACACGTCGGGTTGTACGCTGGAGGCCATCGATTTTTCCAATGCCATCCAGGCGTTCAACGATGCAGGAGCCGAGGTGGTGGGCATTAGTCCCGATTCGCCCAAAAGCCACTGCAATTTCCGGGACAAACACAATCTGAAGGTCAGGCTTCTCAGTGATGCAAAACACGAGGTACTGGAAAAATACGGGGTTTGGGTGTTAAAGAATATGTACGGCCGCCAGTACCATGGCGTAGAGCGGAGTACGTTTATCGTCCGTCCCGATGGGATCATCGCTCACGTATGGCGGAAAGTCAAAGTACCGGGTCATATCGATGCGGTCAAGGATACGTTGCTGGAACTTCAGGCAGGTTAAGACACAGAGATGACGTCTCGTATACTCACGGCTCTTCTTTTGACCACGGGTGCCGGGCTGGCAACCACCGTGGGAAGCATCATCGGATTGGCGGTACGGAAACCCGGCAAAACATTCATGGGATTCACACTGGGCTTTTCGGCTGGGGTGATGATCCTGGTCTCGTTCAGCGAACTGCTCCCGGCCAGTATCAGAACCCTGGGTTTTTTGTCGGCCCATATGGGATTTTTCATCGGCATGATCAGTTATTTTCTCATCGATTATCTGGTGCCCCACGCCTATATGGGTCAACACGATTATTCGGAAGAACGATCGAAGGAAGGCTTGATGCGTACGGGATTGCTGGTGGCATTGGGTATCGGGATACACAATTTTCCCGAAGGCATGGCTACCTTCACCGGGGCGTTGGAGGATGTGAACGTGGGCATTGCCATCGCCACCGCCATCGCCGTGCACAACATCCCGGAGGGATTAGCCGTTTCCGCCCCTGTTTATGCGGCCACGGGGAGCCGAAAGAAGGCCTTTCTCTGGTCTTTTCTGTCGGGTTTGAGTGAACCCATGGGAGCGGGTGTGGCGTACGCGATTCTTCTGCCGTTTTTAACACCCCGTTTGTTGGGATGGGTGCTGGCTGCAGTGGCCGGAATCATGGTGGCCATTTCCCTGGACGAACTCGTTCCGGTGGCCAAGTCGTATGGGCATGAGCATGTTCCCATTTTAGGTGTTATTGCCGGCATGCTCATCATGGCGTTGAGTCTCTGGTTAATACTTTAATAGGAAACGTGCCGGAAGGAAAGGAGGAGATTACGATGACAAACAACAGGAGACATTTTATGCAACAAATGGGTCTGGGACTGGGTGGGTTGCTGGTCGCCGACGGTTTTTCTCATGCATCTTCCACTCCCACGTCGATAATGTCTGAGGGTGTAGAGAATCATGTGCTTCCAGAGCTTCCGTATGCCTACAATGCTCTGGAGCCAGTTATTGACGAGCAGACATTACGCTTGCATCATGACAAGCATCATGCGGGATACGTAAAAGGATTGATTCAGGCCGAAGAGAAGTTGGCGGAAGCCAGGGGAACCGGTGATTATGCTTTAATCAAGCACTGGGAGCGTGAAGCGGCTTTTCACGGTTCGGGGCATATTCTTCATTCGATATACTGGACAAATTTATCCCCGACTGCGGGAGGAAAACCGTCCGGTGCATTGGCCCAGGCGATTGACCGTTCGTTCGGCAGCCTGGACAGGTTCAAGCAGCACATGATGGCTGCCACAAGGTCGGTGGAGGGCAGCGGGTGGGGTATACTGGCGTATCAGCCGATATTCAATAAACTGGTCATTCTACAGGCCGAGAAACATCAGGATTTAACACAATGGGGTGCCATTCCCTTACTGGTCATCGATGTATGGGAGCATGCGTACTACTTAAAATATCAGAACCGCAGAGCCGAGTACGTGACCAATGTGTTCAAAATCATCAACTGGGAAGATGTGGCCACCCGTTTTGAACATATCATGACGTGAATCATTTTTCAATAGATTGGAGGTAAACATGGGACGATTCGGAGATCATATTCAAGAGGCTGATTGGAAGGCCGAGAAACACGTTCCGGTAATTGATTGTGCGGATGAAGTCAAGGCCGGGGAGATCATGGAAATCAATGCGAGTATCGGCAAGGAGATTGCCCATCCCAATACGACGGAGCATCATATCCGATGGATCTCGCTGTATTTTCATCCCCACGGTGAGAAATTCAATTATCACGTGGGCCATTTTGAATTTAACGCCCATGGTGAGTCTACGGCAGGTGCCAATGAGGGGCCCGTGTATACCCATCATGCGGTAACGGCATTCGTGAAAATCAGCAAGACGGGAACGCTTCATGCCGTGTCCTTCTGCAATATTCATGGGCTGTGGGAATTCTCGAAAGAAATAAAGGTTGTCTAATCGGCGATTTCACGGATTGAACACATGGGTTTGCTTGGTGCTCACATGTCTATCAGCGGCGGTGTGGAAAAATCTATTTCTCGCGGTCACGATCTGGGTTGTGAAGCCATTCAGATTTTCAGTAAGAATCAGCGGCAGTGGAAATCACCGGACCTCTCCGATGGTGCAGCCGGACGATTTCGAAGAGCACGAAAGGAGTCGAGTATAAAGAAAGTGGCCATTCATGATTCGTATCTCATCAACCTGGCCCATCCCGATCCTGAGCAGCTGCGGAAGTCCCGTGACGCGTTTATCGATGAAATGGAGAGGGCGGAGAAACTGGGTGTGGAGTTTTTGATTTTTCATCCGGGCTCTCATCTGAACACGGATGAAAAAAGCGGTATCCGGCGTATTGCCGACAGTTTAAATCATGTTATTCACCGGTTTCCTGACTCCAGAGTCCAGCTTTTGCTGGAGACTACGTCTGGCAGCGGGCATCATCTGGGGTGTCGTTTTGAACAGCTGGCCGCCATCCTATCCCGAGTACACAAGAAAGACCGTGTGGGTGTGTGTTTCGACACGGCCCATGTATTTGCTGCCGGCTACGATATGCGAGAAGAGAGTACGTATGAAGACACGATGGCTCAGTTTCAACGAACCATCGGACTGAATCGATTACAGGCGTTCCATCTGAATGATTCCAAGAGCGATCTTGGTAGCCGGATCGATCGGCACGAGAATATAGGGATGGGCGTCCTGGGTGAGTCGCCCTTTCGATGTCTGGTCAACGATTCACGATTCCGGAACGTACCCATGATTCTCGAAACACCCGAGGGAGAAAAGTACTACAAAAAGAACCTAGCGTTACTCAAATCATTCATCGACTAAAGGAGAGAACGTATGGAGATTGATGACTTTAAAAAGACGGTTCAATTTGCTTTGGAGAAGGAAAAAGAAGCCGTTGAGTTTTACAAGCAGTGCAGTGAGCTGACCACTCGGTCGGGCATGCAAAGCGCCTTCCTGGAAATGGCCGAAGAAGAGCAGAAACACGTTCGGATGCTGGAGAATTTCAAACCGGAACATGTGGAAAAAGTCAAGCTGAAAAAGATCGCAGACCTGAAGATCAGCGATTATTTGGTGGATATGGAGTTCGATCCCGGTATGAGTTACAAGGATCTTTTAATACTGGCCATGAAACGGGAAGAGAAAGCCCATGCCCTGTACACCGGACTGGCTCAGAAAGGGGGGGATGCTTCTGTGGTGAAGCTCTTTCATATGCTGGCCCAAGAGGAACAGAAGCATAAACTCCGTCTGGAGAAGGAGTATGATGAAATGGCACTCATGTGGAATTGAACAGATACGTTAATCGTGACAAAAAAAGTAAGGAGTACGTATCGATGGAAGAAAAATACGCAGGCAGCGAAGTGCTTCAGATGGCGGTCGAACTGGAGATAAAAGGCAAGGCGTTTTACGACGGCGTTGTTGGAGCGGTGAAGGATGAGAAAGTACGGACGATATTTCAGTTCCTGGCCGATGAAGAGACTCGCCACGAGAAGGTCTTCAGGGAAATGCTGGCGGAACTAGAACCAGCATCCAGTCCCAGTCCGTATGATGACACGGAATTGGTGCTCTATTTCCGATCTTTGATCGATCGGAAGATATTCCCGGATGAGCAGGAGGGACCTTCGATGAAGAAGGATCTTTCCAACCCGGCAGCGGCCATCCGAATTGCTCTGAGTCTGGAGAAGGATGCGGTCCTTTTTTTCCATGAATTGCTTCCGGTCACTCATGAAAAAGATCACCCGGCTGTTCAGCGCATCATCGAGGAAGAGAGGGATCATATCCGTCGAATCCTCAAACTCAAATCGGAATTGCACGTTTAAGACTGGAGGATAAGAAAAATGAATATCGATGTCTCTTCATTAAGCACAGAACAGGCATTGAGTATGGCTTTAAAGGGCGAGTTGGAATCCGAAGCGGTGTACAAGAAATTAAAAAAAATGGTCAAAAACTTTGTCATCAAGGACAAGCTCCAGTTTTTGATCAGTGAAGAGAAGAAACATCAACAAATAGTGAACGGGCTGTTTCGCAAGTTATTCCCAGAGCAGAAGCTCTCCGCCCAGGATAAATCTCTCCTGCCCAGGCTTTCGATTTCTTTAGAAGAGGAAAACTCTGTCCCCGATCTCTTGGAGTTGGCCATGGAAGCCGAGAAAATGTACGAAGAATTCTATGACACATTATCGGAAGAAGTGGAAGACCGAGGCGCACAGGAAATACTCAAATATCTGTCCAGTATGGAACACGGGCATTATGCGCTGTTGAAGGGAGAGTACGATCTCTGCATACAGGATGAGATGTACTATGAACGAGAGGATTTTCAGTTCGATATGGTGCATATCGGGCCGTAATC
>CAZTKR010000227.1:0-6471 GCA_964614115.1 uncultured bacterium
TAGAGCGCCAGCTTCCCAAGCTGGATGTCGCGGGTTCGACTCCCGTCATTCGCTCTTTTTATTTTGCTGGACACCTGATCATCCTAGGACAAACAAAAAGGAGGATCACCATGTGGAGTCAAAGAAAACAAATTATTATTGTATGTTGTATGCTGGTTGTCCTTCCCACTTTTCTCCTGGGGCAGGGCTACGTGGAACAAGTCGATCCCAGTGGTAGAAACAGCATCAACTGGACTCAGCAGATGGTTCGATGCACGGGTATCGGGGCACCGAATCCCAATCAGCCCCTGGCCGCGCAGAGGGCCGGTGCCCTGCGGGCAGCCAAGCAGGACGCCTTGCGGAACATTCTCGAGACCATCAAGGGAATTAACGTCACCTCGGAGACCGTTGTGGAGAATGCCATGCTGGTCAGCGATGTGATCCGTTCACGGGTAGAAGGGGCCATACGAGGATTTCGCATCGTGGATACGCGATACATGTCCTCGGGTGATGTGGAGGTCGATGTGGAAGTACCCTTGACGGGTGTGATACTGGATGCCCTGTTGCCCACGGATTTCGGTGGGGGTATTCTGATGACGGGCGGTCAACTCCTCTGTCCGACGTGTGGCCAGCCATGGCCTGCCGGAAAGCCAGTACCCCCAGGCGTCACCTTAATCCAGGCGGGTGAGAGTGCCGAGGCAGCAAGCGGAAGCATGGTGTTTACCGGCCTCGTGGTCGATGCTCGCGGATTGGGGATTCGTCCTGCCATGGCACCCAACGTGATGGACGATCGCGGCGAAGAGGTCTACGGATCCCGATTCGTGAGCCGGGAGTATGCCGTGGACATCGGCATGGTGGGGTACGAGAAAGACGTCAATCGCGCACGCCAGAACGAAAGAGTGGCCGATAATCCCCTCATCGTCAAGGGTGTCGAGTCGTCGGGTCCCAATAAGTCAGACGTCGTCATCAGCAGTGCCGATGCCATGAAAATACACAATGCAGCGGCAAACATGAACTTTCTGCAGCATTGCAAGGTCATGTTCATCCTGGATTAACAGTTCTATCCTGAAATGTAATTCGAGGGAGGAATCCCATGAAAAGCCATACTTTACGAATGATCGCCCTCCTGGCAGTCCTGGCAGGGTTGATGTTCGGCGGTTGCGGTCCTAAGCCCATAGAAAAAGAATCGGTATTGGATACACCGGAAAACCACTTCAACCAGGGAATACGCGAACTCGACGCAGGGCAACTGGATGCGGCCGCAGAGGAATTCCAGAGGGCGACGGCGCTGGATCCAGACTATGCCGGTGGATACGTGGGCATGGGACTCGTGATGGCGGAGAGAGACAATTTCAAAGAAGCATTGGAATACGTGAACAAGGGGATCGGCAAAGACGGAACCTTCATCGAAGGACCCATCGCCAAGGGACGGATCATCATGAAGCAGAAGAAAGACGACAACTGGATGAAGAAGGCGGTGGACCAGTTCGAGAAGGCTCTGAAGATAGATCCCCAATCAGGGAAAGCTTACTACTACATGGGCATGGCCTATAAAGAAGCCTATGCATTCGGAGAAGCCGTGACGGCCTTTGGCAAAGTCGTGGAGCTGAAGGGAGACTTTGCCGCAGAGGCCAATAAGGAATGGGAGATCGTACAGAAGATACAGAGGGCTGCCCCTGGGACGAAGATCGGAGCCAAGATTGCCCTGATTCCCGAAATCGATCGTGCCGACCTGGCCGTCCTTTTTGTGGAAGAAATGAAACTGTTGGAAGTCTTGGAGAAAAAACAGCCCAAGGTGTACGACACCCGATTCCGTCCGCCCGAAGATCCCACACGCATGGAAACGACGACAAAGGAACAAATGCCCGAGGCCACAGATATCGAGAATCATTGGGCCAAGAATTGGATCGAGAACGTGATCAAAGCAGGTGCCATCGATGCCTTCCCGGATCATACGTTTCGTCCCGATGAGAAGATTACAAGGGCGAATTACGCCATGTTCATTCAGAACGTCATCGTTGCCGTGACCGGAGATGAATCCTTGGCTACCAAGTACATCGGTACGGCTTCGCGTTTTCCGGATGTGAACGCCAGTCATTATGCCTACAACGCCATCTGTCTTGCCGTGGATCGCGGCATCATGAAGGCGGACACGATTAACGGTGCTTTCGGCATGACGGATACTGTGTCGGGTGCCGATGCCCTCTTGATCATCCGAGAATTCCAGAATTGGCTGAGAATGACATTTTAATCGGGGGAGGTTCTTTTGAAAATACTGAAAAACACAGGGTCTGTCCTGATTTTGGGTGGACTTCTTTTCCTGTCGGGCGTGGGTCTTAGCAGAGGGCAGGAAACAGCAGAAGAAGCCAGAGAAGTCGTGGCTACGGGGCTGGGATCCATCACCGCAGGAGATGTGGCCCATGCCCGGGACGATGCCGTCGAGGATGCGCTGAGGAAAGGCATCGAGAGCACTCTGGGCACGATTCTCCAGGCAGAAACTTTGGTAGAAAATTTTCAGCTCATCGAGGATAATATCTTCAGCAAGACCCAAGGATATGTACAGACATACGAGGTCATCCGGGAGCAGAAACGGAACGAACAGCTTTACGAGGTAACCGTGAAGGCCATGATCAAGATGGCCGACCTGAAGAACGACCTGGAGGGTATTGCTACTATTATACGCCGGAAGAATACGCCCAGGATGATGGTCATGATCGAGGAACGGAATATCGGTGAAGCGCCCGGACTTTTTCATTATTTTGATGTGGATATGAACAACGCCGAGACGGCCATCATACAAGCCTTTATGGACAAGGGATTCCGGTTTGTCGACCGGCAGACGGTAAGGCAGAACCTGGAGAGGGAGCAGGCAGCAGCTATCCTTGAGGGCGATGTAGCCCAGGCTGCGGCTTTGGGACGCAAGGTGGGTGCCGAAGTCGTCCTGACGGGTAAGGCCTTGGCCAAGGCCACGGTGGTGGAAGTCTACGGTACCAAGCAGAGGTCCCAGCAAGCCACGGTAACGGCCCGGGCCATCCGCTCGGATACAGGAGACATCATCGCCACCGCATCGGCACAAGGCGCGTTTCCCCATATCGACGATGCCGTGGGCAGTGCCAAGGCCATCGAGAAGGCGTGCGCCCCGTTATCCGAAGACCTGATGGAAAAAATTCTGGATCGCTGGCAGGTCGATGTCTCGTCGGGATCGTCCATCACGCTTCAGGTCCGGGGTATCGCTGATTATGCTCAGCTTACAAAGTTCAAAGCGGCCCTTCCGTACTATGTGCGAGGGTTGACATCCGTCGTCCAAAGGGACTGGGATGGCGGGTATGCAACTCTGGAGATCGTGATGTCTGGCAACAGTGATGATTTGGCCCAGCGCCTGTCGGGCAAGGATATCGAGGGGATCAAGGTTAAGGTCGTCGGGATGACCCAGAACAGCGTAACGGTCGAACTGGAGTCGACAGTACAGTGAGCTCATGAATGAAAGGATGGTGGTTCCAGACATGAGGAAAAAAATAGGATACATCGTGGTCCTACTTGGATTACTCGTGATGTTTACCGGTACTTACGCTCAGTTGAAAAAACGGGTGGCCGTTTTTACGTTCGAAGACAAAACCGAGGACAGCTGGCGTTGGTGGGATGGAAAAGCTCCCGGAGACGGCATGGCCGATATGTTGATCACGACGATGGTCAAATCGGGTAAGTATCTCGTCATCGAGCGTCAGGAAATTTCCCAGGTACTGGAGGAGCAAAAACTGGGGCAGGCCGGTCTGGTTACGGCCCAGAGTGCTGCTGAAGTCGGGAAGCTCCTGGGTGTGGAACTGGCTGTCATGGGAGCCGTCACAGAATTTGGACACTCCAAGGGGGGTACGGGTGGTCGGATTAAGGGCATTGGGATCGGGGTGAAGAAGCAGACAGCCACCGTTGCCGTGGATGTGCGGTTCGTGAATACGACGACGGGGGAGATTCTGGCTGCCGAGAATGTTCGGAAGGAGGAATCGTCGGGCGGTATTCGCATCAGCACCCCGAAATTCGGATTCAACAACCGGAATGATTTTGACAACTCTCTGGTGGGGAAAGCCACCCGGGCCGCCATCGATGATATTATCGGACTCGTAGACGCCCAGATGGAGCAGCTTCCCTGGGAAGGCAAGATTATCCTGATACGCGGAAACACAGTCTTCATTAAACCGGGATCTGATGCCGGCGTTAAAGTGGGTGATGCATTTGCCGTGTATTCCAAGGGAGAGGAACTCATCGATCCGGACACGGGACTTTCTCTGGGCAGTGTAGAGACAAAAGTCGGGTCCATCGAAGTCACGAGTATTGTATCCGGGGGCAAGGCCGCACAGGCGGTCATCAAGATGGGTAGCGGTTTCAAGAAGGGCGATCTTATTCGCCTGAACTGACGCGTCTGAAGGGAAAGAGAGTCATCCCATCGACTAAAGTGATTCTACCGGTTTTTTATTCCTGATGAGGCGTTGTTTTTAATCGTTTACTGTTATGGATCACTCAAGGTTGAAAGACGGAAACTGTATCCAAAAAGTGGGCAAACTCTGTGGTTCCGATTCTGCAGGAATAGAGCTATAAAGGACATGTGAGATAAATTCTGGATGTGGATACATAGAGGAGGAGGGCGGGTGTCCTTCCTCCTCTTTACTATATAGGGAGTACGCAAGGAATAAACGACAAAAGAAAGCATGTGCCGGCTTGTTTTGTGCATCACGAAGGAGTTTTTATTCCGTTCAATTGTTTAGCCAAAGGCTTATAGTCGCGTATGACGGATAATCGCCGGATCATCGCAGCCGTTGCTGTATTCGTCCTGTTGGCAGCGTTCATATGGTCTACACATCAAATTCTTTCACCGATTCTGGTGGGTGGATTCTTGCTGTTTCTTTTGGCCGGACTCAAAGAGTATCCCGTGGCGCGCCGACTGGGCTTAAGCATCGTGCTCGTACTGCTCGTCTGGTTTTTTATCCGGGCCCAGGGTGTGCTCTTTCCGTTCCTGGTATCCTTTATCCTGGCTTACCTGTTCGACCCATTGGCCGACTGGCTGGAGAAAAGGTATATTTCCAGAACGCTGGCGGTTCTGTTTCTTCTGTTCCTCACGCTGGGACTCTTGATCCTGGTGGGCGTGATCCTCATTCCCAGTCTCATCATCGAAATACAAGATCTCATCAGTCGGATTCCCAACTTGGCCAACCGAGTCGCCGATACCGTTCAGAGCAACTTGCCCAGACTCCTGGAGTTTTTTCGAATCGATTCGGTTCAGTTTCAGGAGAGTCTTCTGGAGACATTCCCGACCCGAGCCGAACAGATTCTATCGAACCTACTCAAAGGCATTACAGGCATCGGTGCACTCCTGAGTCAGATCCTCAACGTCATCCTCATCCCCATACTCACGTTCTATTTTCTGAAGGACTTCAACCGAATTCGTGAAACGCTCCTGGATTTTGTCCCTCGTAAATACCGGAGTGTATCCATATTCTACCTCTGGCGGACGAACCGCATTCTGGGAGGATACCTACGGGGACAGCTTACCGTGTGCACCATCGTCGGGCTTTTTACCGGACTGGGATTGGCCTTTTTTCAACTGCCGTTCGCCATCCTTCTGGGATTTTTAACGGGCATCTTGAACATCATCCCTTATATCGGACTCTACATCAGCCTGGGTCTGGCCCTACTTACGGGTTTTTTCACGCCCAGCCCGTTCATATCCATGCTGAAAATCGGGGGGATCTTCCTTGCCGTGCAGGCTGCTGAAGCCTACATCATCTCGCCCAAAATCGTCGGAGAAAGGGTCGGGCTCCATCCTGTGGCAGTCATTTTTTCGATTCTCGTGTTTTCCCGTTTCTTGGGTTTTTGGGGGTTGATTATCGGTGTTCCGACGGCGGCGCTTTTAAAATTTCTCCTAGACGAGTGGAGACGCAGGCAGAAGTGGACGGAAATATTGGCTGAGAAAAATGGGACTCAGGATTAAACGGGTGGACGAGAGGAGTCCTTTCGGGATGGCAGGGGTGGTGGCCGGTGATTTGCTGGAAACCATCAACGGACATCCCATACGCGATATCATTGATTATCGGTTTTATTCGGCCGACGAAGTTCTGGATTGTACGTTCTCACGGAATGGCCAGTCGCGGCACATCACCATCCAACGAGACGATCGGGACATGGGGATCGATTTCGAACCCATGCGTTACTGCTCGTGCGGCAACCGGTGCATCTTCTGTTTCGTGGATCAGAATCCTCCGGGCATGAGGCCCAGTCTCTACTTCAAGGACGAGGATTATCGTCTGTCGTTTCTCCACGGCAATTACGTAACCCTCACGCATGCGGAACAGGAAGACCTGGAACGAATTACCATACAGAGACTTTCCCCACTGTACATCTCCATTCATGCCACGGATCTCGAGATTCGAAAGACACTGCTTGGCCTGACGGAAGACGATCATCTGCTGGCCGAGATTCTCTTCAATGAATATTCCCTCGAAC
>CAZTKR010000228.1:0-6469 GCA_964614115.1 uncultured bacterium
CGTCTCCTTGGCCATACCGACCCATATGGTCCTCTGTTCGCTCCGTTTGATGTTGGCGTAACCGATAAATCCCACGAGAATGAACAGGCCGATGATACCCACTTCGATGGACGGAAGCCATCGGAGTTGCTGGATGAGGCCCGAGTCTCCGTAGTGCAGGTAGTTCAGGACCGTGTCACCGTACTTGACAGGGACGGGGTCGATCTCCTGATCCATGCGCTGGACCATGCGCCGAACTCGCCGCATCGTTTCCTCGGACCGGTCGTCGGGGTCTACATCGATACCCTTCCACCCGACGGGATTGTTCTGAGTGTCGGTCTGGATGATGGGGAAGTTGGTCCTGCGGATGATCTGATCGAATAGAAAACTCAGGTCTTCGTCGGACGGCGTCTCGGCGACTTTGGCGTACATCTGGGCGTAGAATTCCACCAGGGAACGGGCTTCATTCCTGAGTTGATGGATGATATGCTGGGTGTAGAGATGGAGGGACAGGCCTATCCCCACGGCCAGCACCAGGAGCAGGCCCTTGAATCCCCCTATAAATTTAAGCGGATTGATTTTCATCGTCACGGCTTTGTGGTTTTTGTTTTTTTCTCTCGATTCCGAGTCCGACGATCACGCCGGCCACCAGCAGCACAAACGTGCCGATGGTGATATAAAGCCCTGTCGTGAACATCCTGGGTTTGAACACGAACTCGACGCGGTGGGAGCCCGGCTGTAAGAGAACGGAGCGCAGGGCATAATCGGTCTTGTAGATTTTATCCTCTTGGCCGTCCACGAACACCTTCCAGCCGGCCGGGTAATACATTTCGCTCAGAACCATCAGGGAAGGGGTATGGACGTTGGCTTCGATCTCGATCCGGTGAAGATCGTATGCCACGATCTCGGCCCGGTTACTATCCGAGGGGATGATGCCTGACGGCAGCCGTTCTTCGATGATGGCCGTGTTCAGGGGATCGAAGCGCCCGCTGGTCATAAATCCCAGGATGGCTTCTTTACCCTGTACCGCCCGCACTTCCCTGGGAAAGAAGACGCGGGGGGTGAAGTCCGTAAATTCGAACAGACCGGGCTGGCCTCGGTTCTCTGGAGCCACAACATTCCGCAGTGTGGGATCGGGCAGGTTATAGGGGCAGAGGATGTACCGGACGTTGGTGAGTTTCAGGAATGTTTGGTGCAACTGCGCTTCTCGGGGTGAGATTTCTTCTGATTGTTTCAAGACGTATCGGCCCCCTTCCACCTTCAAGTATTTGGTGAAGAAATTGTTGGGTGGATTGGGTATCCCGAATGCATCCGCCAGATCCTGAAAGATTTTTAGTTTTGCTCCCTGATAGCCCCAGGCGCATTGTATGAAATGGTACATATACCAGTTGGGCGACCTGGAATCCTGGACAGGGAGTATTCGGAAGTGGTCTTTTTCGGCACGGGCTTTCAGGTATTCCACGGCTTCCGTCTCCGAAAAATAGACGTTTTCCTCGGCCTTGGGTTTGGGATCGATGAAATTCTTGTTGACCACCCAGAAATCGATAAAGACAAGGCCGGCCAGCAGGAAAGGAAGGAACTTGCTTTGCCGTTTTTTGCGGAGGGTCAAGTAAATGGTACCCGCGGCAATGCCATATAAAATCAGTGATTTGAAGCCGTCGACCACCGCCCTGTTGTGTGCGGCTTCGGCTCCGGCCCTGGCACCCGACGCCCATCCCAGGTAGGCACCTTTGCCCACGAGGAGGATCAACAGCAGAAGAACGACCACGCCGCCGAAGCCCAGGAGATACCGTCTTATTTTTTTTACCACGTCGTCTTTGGGCCAGTTCAAGTCCAGGATGCCATGGAGCCCGAATCCGGCCAGAACCACGGCCGAGAATTCAAACACGATGTGGATCATCTTGGGTGCGCGAAACTTGCTGAAGAAAGGCAGGTACTTGAACATCGGGCCGTACAGGAGGGGAAGATGCCTTCCGAAAGAAATGACCAGGACGATGCAGGCCAGGATGGCAAAGAACCAGGTCGTCCGGTTCCGATTCAACAAAAGAGCGAATCCGGCCAGTAAAAACACGACGATTCCAAAGTAAAGGGGAAAGTCGGTGAATGGCATGGGCCCCCAGTACGTACCTCCACCGAAGCCCATGAAGGACGGGATGAAAAAGGTGAGTATCTCCGATGGCGGGAAGGACCAGTTGGTGGCATAGCCATAGTCCAATCCGCCGGTGGCTCCTCCTCCCCGTATGGAGTACTCGGCATACTCCCGGACAGAGAGATTCAGGACCGAAGACAGGAGAACACCCAGCGCTACGGCACCGATGAGGAGTCCGGCACCGTGGATCACGCTGCCTATTTTCCTCTTTTCCTTTAGCGTGATGACGGCCCAGTAGATGAAATAAATGCCGATGATGAGCTGCGTGTAAAAGCAGATCTGGACGTGTTTGCGGAGAAGCTGGAGACCGACGGCCAAACCCATCAGGCAGAAAAACAGGAGGTTCCGTTTCTCCAGGAGCCGTTCCAGGATGAGAAAGATGACGGGGATAAAGAGTGCCGTGCCTAGTTTGGTGATGTGCCCGAAGGCTGCGTAGGCAACAACCTGGGTCATAAAAACCATGGCTGTTGCGGAGAACAGGGCGGCTCCAGGCACGAGTTTTTTCGATCGCAGAAGCAGGTACACCGCACCACCGAAGAGGAAATAATATATAAAAATCCTCGTAAAGTCGGGCAGGGGAATGATTCGTTTGATCAGCCAGATAACGCCCAGTATGACATCTTCAAAGATGTCCACGTAGGGTGCACTGGAGAGGCTGGCGAAAGAGGGCATGCCGCAGAAAATATACGGATTCCAGAGGGGATAGATTCCCCGCGCCAGCGCGTCCTTTATAAAATTGCTGAAGCCCTTGGATGCGATGGAATCGGGCGGAAGGAGCGTCTTATTCGACAGCATGACCGGCGCGAAGAAGATGAAGAGGAGTATGACGAGGATACTCATGGCCATCCAGTCGGGATGTTTTTCCCAAAGACTTATCCTAACAGGCTTTACCGCCGCTTTCTTTTCTTGAGGGGATTTCCTTTTTAACTTTTTCTTCGATCGTTTTGCCATGTTTTCTCCCTCCTGAAAAACTGTACGATTCTTTCGATCTCGATCTTCTCGTAGAATTTCAACGGGTACAGGATTAAGGGAAAGGAAAGGAGCAGGCCGGTTTTCAGGGCGATTCTCGGCCAGAGCGGGGTGTTCCCCATCGTCGTGCCAAGTATAAACAAACCCAGAGAAACGGCAAGCATCGTAACGAGCTTCTTTTTTTCATAGGGAATCGGGTAGGTTCGTTTGGCTATAAAATACGTCACAAAATACAGAAACATGAAAGAAGCGACGGTGGCTATGGCGGCGCCGGTCATGCGATACACGGGGATGAGGAGGAAGTTCAATCCGATATTCACGACGACGGCGGCGAAGGTGATGTACGCGATATAATTGGTTTTTTTCGTCAGATAGAGGCTCAAATTGACGACGGTTTTTCCACCACTGAAGATATACCCCAGTATGATATACGGTACAATGACCGTCGCGTTCCAGTAGTCGGTATCCTTGGCAAAGAGGCCGATGGCTTCTTTGTAGAAGAACGCTAGTCCCAAGCCCGCCCATATCAGGACGAACATAAAATAGGTCAGCATCTTGCTGTAGTATCGTTTATCCTTGTCCTGGCCAAACATTTTAAAGGAGATGGGCAGCCAGCCCAGCTGGAAGGGAACGATGAAAAACATGTTCAGGACACCCGCGATCTTATAACCCAGGTGATAGAGCCCGGCTTCCCGATAATTGACCAGGAGTTTGAGTATGTATCGGCCGCCCATATCCAGGAGCATATGGGCCAGCCCGCCGAATATGAGGGGTACGCCAAAGGCCAGGGCCGCGATGAGCATCCGACGGTCAAATCTGAGGGATATTACAGGAATCATCGCAGGGATGAGCATGAGGATGAGCAGGCCGTCTCCGATGAGATAAGCATACAAGATGCCCTGAACTCCCAGTTTCATTAAAACGACAAAATAGATATTGGCACCCAGGATGACGCCAAATTTTATCAGATTCGTGACGATGTAGAGAATAGACCTTTCCTGGGCACGCAAGACACTGAGAAAAAGTGTATTCAGGACACGGAGGGCGATAATATAAAAACACAGCCTGAAATACACGGAAAATTGTGAGGGCTGTGAGAAGTGAGATGCGATGGGCGAAACAAGCCTTTGTCCGATAATATTGAAAAGAGCGACGGTCACCAGCAGGGATACGAAGATGGTGAAAAATGTGGATTTTCGTTTTTCCGCATAATCGTCCGAATCATGGAATCGGAGGTATGCCTGAGGCTGACCCAGGGTTAGGAATTGGGACAGAATCAGGATGGTGATTTCCAGTATTCCCAGAATGCCGTATTCGGAAACCGTTATACGGGGGATGTACAATGGCAGCAGGATAATCCCGATGCATTTTGTGGCGATATTCCCCAGGCTGTAGATGGCCGTATGCTTTATCGTATGTTTGACGTTATCTAACACAGTGTCCTCGTCAGGTTCATCCGGACATAACTCATCGGTCTGGTCAGGATTAAATGAACGGAATTCTTTTGCCCCGCTTGAGGCCCCTTTTCATCCAGATGTACTTCATTTTTCCCCAGATATAGCCCAGCTCGCTCACGTCCATGGGAATATCCATCCACTCCCTGGGAACGCGGGCCAGTTCCGGGAAGTACCGTTTAAGCATCCGGCGGTAAGCAACCTGGTGGATTCGGTATCGGTACGGTAGGCCCAAGCAGAACGTCTTCAGGGGCTCATTCCAGAAGGGGCTGATGCATCCCCTGGCAAACAGGCTCCACACCGTGTTCTGGGCCACACGCTCACACCGGTTGTACTGTTTTTCTTCCCATTCCTGGTCGAACTTCCTCATCCTCTTGGTGAGCAGGGATAGCGGATTGATATAGATGCCCGTGAGAAATTCCAGGCCGAAGGGGACGATGATGGTATAGTCCTTGAGGGGAACAAGATCGTTCACCTTTCTCATTACGGTGTAGGTTCTTCCTCCGGGATTGGCAGACGGCACGAGCTCTTTGAGCTTGGGGAAGTCCTGTAGCCGTTCTTTCTCGGTGATCGAAACGATGATGTGCTTATCCACGTTGGTTAGTCCGGCGATCTGTTTGGCGTAATCCAGATGCTTGGTGTATCCTCCCTCGTTGTACGCCGTGAACGACAGGTCTATTTTCCGTCGCTTTCCGATGAGACCGGCGGTCGTTCGTGAGTCGAGTCCTCCGCTGATGGGCACACAGATTTTCCCGGGATACTCTTCTATCGATTGGTTCAGCAGTTCGTAGAGTTTGTCGACAACATCCATACGTTCCTACCTATTTAGACGGTCCGCTATTTTTTGAGTTCCATCACACATTTCCGTTCCAGAAATAACCGCAGGAAAGGACGGAATCCCGTAAGCCTCTTCCAGAGGGGATAAATTCGATAGTATTTCATCTTTACCACCTTGAACCCTGATCGTTCAATTAGATGGAGTAATTCCCGGCGGTGAAATTCGTGGAAATGATGTTTGAACCAGAGAAAATGCGGTTTACCCTTGGGCGTGGACAGGAAAAGCCTGCCATTGTAATCCAGAATGTTGTACGCTTCGAGCAGGAAATGTAGGGGGTTGAACAAGTGCTCCAGGACTTCAAAACAGAACAGGGTGTCGTAACGGCCCGATAGATGGCCCGTATCCAGGTCGATATCCGTGTTCTCGATCTGAGCCGAGAAACGCTCCTCCAAAATCTGGGTCAAGGGGCTTCGAACACCGATATCCAACACCTTACCGATCTCTCTCTCACCGATGAAATCGGTGATGGCCTGTACAACCCTCGCTTGTATAAGGGGACTCTGATTCCCGATCTCGTGCATGTAGGGACTGATGAATTTCATGAGGTAGCCTCGTCCGTTAGGAATGCCAGGTATTTCTGACCGACATGGGGAGTCGCGAAGTCGCTATGATCGGCTGGTGAGATGGGTTCTCGGGCTGCTTCCTGGATGGCCGCGATGAATGCCCCGGGATTTTGAAAATCATCCACACACCGAATGTTTCCCCGGAGATTGGGAAGATCGCCGATGCGCGACGTGACGACCTTGCAGCCTGACGCCAGGCCCTCCAGCACGATCAAGGGCAAGTCCACGGTGGGCGTCATGTTCTGATAAGGCAGCAGTAAAATATCACATCGATGAAGGGGTGGGTGGGCGAATTCGTCCGGCAGACGGTTGGTTTCCAGCATGATCAATTCATCCAGGTTCAAAGAGTTCAATATTTCCTCGTAGATCGTCCTGTCTTCGGCGCTGGCAAAATATCCCGCAATGACGAGACGATATTTTTGCCTATCCATGCGCTGGAACACATCGATGACCACATCCAATCCCTTATCCCGGCTCAACCGTCCCGAGTACATCAGGCATACTTTGATTCTGGACG
>CAZTKR010000229.1:0-6391 GCA_964614115.1 uncultured bacterium
CATACACATGGGAAGGGAATGATGAAACCCCACCGGAGGTCGTGAGCGTCGAACTCTATCGTAAGGATTTTCTGGTTGTTACGTACAGTGAACCCGTCGAACAGACAACAGCCAGTACGGAAGAAAACTATTCAATATCTCCCTCTATCAGTATCGTCAGTGCGACCATCGATGCATCGTTCGAGAAGGTCTATTTAACAACGGAACTCCACACACCGGGGCAGACATACACGTTGACCATCAATAATGTTACCGATGGAGCGGAACCGCCCAATACCATTGCTGCCGATACAGAGGTGAATTACGATTGCGTGGCAGAGGATACCGAGCCGCCCATCTTAATCGCTGCCCGTCTTGAGAGTACGACAGAATTGGAGTTGGAGTTCAACGAGGCGTTGGATGAAACGACGGCGGAGACGGCAGCCAACTATTCCATCACGCCTTCGGTCACTGTACACACCGCCACGCTGAATGGGGGCGGTACGATCGTGACGTTGATTACAGACGTCCATTCGGGTGGAACCTACACTATCACAGCCAGTGGTGTGGCAGATGATGCCGATCCACCCAACGTCATCGAATCCACCCAGCTGGAATATACGTACACACCGCCCGATGTGACTCCGCCAACTCTGGTATCCGCGGAACTCACCAGTGACGATCTTCTTCAAGTCACTTTCAATGAACCCATGGACGAGACCAGTGCTGAGAATGTGAATAACTACGCCATCGAACCCCAGGTGAACATCCTGCGGGCAACTCTGGATGTATCGCAGGTCAAGGTACTCTTGGAGACGGCATCCCATTCCGCAGGCAGTTATAGCGTCATCGTCAGTGGAGTCGATGATCGAGCCGATCCTCCCAATACCATTGCATCGAATTCAAGCGTTGACTATACGTACGATCCACCTGATACGTCACCGCCTCGGTTGCTGAGCGCAGAACTGAATGGATCGAACATGGTGGAGCTTACGTTTAACGAGTCCTTGGATCGAACCAGTAGCGAGGATGTGAGCCATTACCAGATCACGCCCAGTGTGGATATCTTGAGCGCATCCCTGGAGGGAGAGGCTTTTGATAGAGTGTATCTTCAGACAGAGAATCACCAGCCGGGCGAAATGTACACGGTGACGGTTGAGGGCGTGATGGACAGGGCCAGTGTCCCCAATGAGATTGCGGCCGGAGCCCAGGCAAGTTACGATTATCCCCTGATCGATACGACGCCTCCGAAACTCGAGTCGGCCCAGCTGCAGAGCGAACGGTTCCTCAAGCTTGGATTCAGTGAATCGCTGGATAAAACCTCGGCTCAGAATACGGCACATTATACCATCGATCCGCCGGTGGTCGTGGAGGAAGCGACGTTGGATGCTTCCCTGAAAACCGTACTTCTGCGGACGGAAGCCCATCAGCCCGGAAATTACACGGTGACTGTCACCGACGTGATGGATCGTGCCGATCCCCAGAACACCATCGGTTCGGACAATCAGATGACCTATACTTGTGAATCGCGGGATGTAGAACCGCCTCTGCTTCTACGTGCCGAGCTTCACGGTGCGAATCTCGTGGAGTTGAATTTCAACGAGCCCCTGGAATCTTCTTCGGCCCGCGTCAAGACAAACTACAGCATCGATAACGGCATCGTCGTACAAGGCGTTTCGTTGAGTCAATCGCAGATGGAGGTCTTTTTAGAAACCAGCGCTCATTCCCAAGGAACCTACAAGGTGACTGTGAATGGTGTGCGAGATTTGGCAGCGGCACCCAACACGATTCAGGCCGACAGTTGGGTAACGTATACGTATACGCCCACAGATACGATGCGTCCGGCCCTCTTGAGTGCGGCATTGGTGAATCCCACGATGGTGGAGTTGAACTTCAGTGAGACACTGGATCGTATTTCGGCTGAAACCGTGGATAACTATACCATCAACAGTGGCATCATCGTAGAGCGAGCCATCCTGGATTTCTCCGGTACAAGGGTGATTCTCCAGACCACGTCCCATGTACCGGGCGCGTATATCCTCACATTGAACGGCATCAAAGACGCCTCGGCTGCCAGGAACACGATTCTGGCGAACACGACCAAGCAGTATGCGTATGTGACGGCGGATGACGTGCCTCCGCATCTGGTATCCGCCGAACTCAAGAGCGGCAAAATGCTGGTTGTCACGTTCAGTGAACCGCTGGATCGGACGAACGCGCAGGCAAAAGCCAATTATGTGGTCAATAATAATGTTCAGGTCAACGGCGTTTTCATGGCTTCTACGGATGACAAGCAGGTGATCGTTGAGACCTCGGACCATGCAGCCGGAGAATACGTGCTCACCGTCAACGGAATCACGGATGCCTCCACGGCGAAGAATGCCATCGCTCCGTACAGTCAGATTCAGTATACATGGGATCCTCCGGACACGATAGGTCCCGAGCTCGTATCGGCTGCGCTCCACACGAACAGTTTTATCGAGCTTGTTTTCAACGAGCCCATCGATGGAATTGAATCGCAGAAGGTGGAAAACTACCTGATCGAACCGTCTCTGGAAATCCAGAGCGCCGTCCTGGACGGGAATTGGACCAAGGTCTATCTGTGTACAGAACCCCATAGTCCGGGCAGTTATACGATTACGGTGGTCAACGTGACGGATCGGGCCTTTACACCCAATACGATAGATTCCGAGAACAGTGTAGAATACCGGTATATACCGCCGGATACCGAGCCACCGGCCCTTATCTCGGTCCAGTTGAGAACCCCCATGTCCCTGGCTCTGCATTTTGACGAGGAAATTTCCAGGACGAACGCCGAGGATCCTGCGAACTATACCATCACGCCCGACATCGAAGTGAAGGAAGCATTTCTCCTGTCGCATCTAAAGACCGTGCATCTGGAGACGTCTCCCCATCAGCCCAGCATCAATTATGTCGTGGAAATCCGGAATATTCAAGACAGGGCACCGACACCCAACAAACTGTCTGATCCCCTGACAGCCGAGTACAGCTATGCCCCGCCGGATACGACTCCTCCCAAGCTGTTGTCCGCTAAACTCCAAGGGGCCAATCTACTGGAACTCGTATTCAACAAACAGTTGGAGCAGTTGACGGCCGAGAATCGGGAGAACTATAAAATAAATCCCAGCGTGGAGGTGTTGAATGCAGGACTCGATCCCACCTCCCTGACTCGGGTGTACCTGGAGACTACAACACACATGCCGGGTATCAGCTACGACATCAACGTTCAGAACGTCAAGGACAGGGCGCCGATTCCCAATACGATCCGGCCCAATACATGGCTGAGCTATTCCATGTCGACGTCAGGCGGATCGTCCGACAGAACACCGCCGCGTGTCGCGCGGGTGGATGTTATCTCTGCCATCGAGATCGATGTGGTTTTTACCGAGCCTGTGGATAAGGGTTCGGCAGAGAATAAAGACAACTACGACATCAGCGGAAGCGTGGCTGTTCGCTCGGCCCGTCTGGACTCGGATATGGTCAAGGTTCGTCTGACCACGTCGGCCCATCAGATGGGTTCATCCTACGATATTCTCGTCAAGAATATACGGGATAATGCGAGTCAATCCAATGTCTTAACCATCGACAGTCCGGTAAAGTATATTCTGTCCCAGGGCGTTAGTTTGAGCAATCCCAGCCGGGCAGGATATGATTTTTCAGTACTCCAGATGGGGGGCAATTGTTTTGCGGATCGTAATTACACGATAGAAGAATTACCCGAGGATTTAGAGGACGCCCTCCAAATTCTCACGGCCAATGACGACAAATCCTCGATGGGCGACACCTTTTTTACCTTCGAAATCAGGGGCGATGCTACTGTTTTCGTCGCCTACGATAAGCGTATCACTACGATTCCGGGTTGGCTAGCCGATTGGAAATTCACGGGTGAGCAGGTCGCCGATTCCCGATCCGGCGTATACAATCTCTATTCAAAACAAGCCACGGCCGGCCGTATGACACTGGGCGGCAACGGCGGGTCGATGGACGATAATATGTACATGATATTCGTCAAACCTCATATATCCAGCGGTGCTGTACTGGCCAGTCTAAACAAAGCATCGTATCAGGCCAAGCACATCGAAGTGGGTGATGCATACTACATCGACAGGGACTACACCATTGCGTCGATTCCCGATACCCTGGAAGGTCTGCTTTGGATACAAACGGCCAACGACGACAAGGTCGATCATTCCGAGGAGTTCCTCTGCTTCACGTTGAACTGGGCTTCTCGTGTCTACGTGGGCTACGATACCAATATCGAAACACTTCCCGATTGGCTGCTGGAAGACGAGGAGTGGCAGATGATCGACGATCAGATCGTAGACCGCCGTGGATCTCGCTTCGACATTTTCTATAAAGAATATCCAGCTGGTCAAGTCGTCCTGGGCGGTAATTGTGGAACCATGGATGATAACATGTACATCGTCATGATTCAACCCATCGAAACACAGGGGCCCAGCATCGATTCGGAAATACCCGGTTACTTCACCTTGACCCAGAACTATCCCAATCCGTTCAACCCGACGACCACGATTCCTTTTAAGGTGCACAAGAAGGGATTGGTCAAGCTGACTATCTACAACATCCTGGGCCAGAGGGTCAAAGTGCTGATCGACAGGGAGTTCGGAACCAGTGAAGTCGGCATACCCCAGGAGATAACCTGGGACGGCACCGATGAGATGGGGAATCGTGTTGCCAGCGGACTCTATCTCTACCGGATTCAGCAGAGTCATTTTGCCAAAACACGTCGTATGATTTTAATGAGGTAATCAAAGCATGATCGTCGCGGGAATAGCGTTACTCGGATTGATACTGGGAAGCTTCTTGAATGTTGTCATCTACCGTTTACCCATCAAGGCCTCCTTGATTCATCCGGGTTCTCATTGCCCCTCTTGCTCAAAGCCGATCCGTGTCTACGACAACGTACCGGTCATCAGCTATCTGTTGCTGAGGGGGCGCTGCCGTGATTGTGGCGCGTCCATTCATTGGCGCTATCCCCTGATCGAAATGTTGACGGCTTTGTGTCTGGTGGGTCTTTATCTCAGGTACGGAATCTCCGCAGAATTCTTGGTCTATGGAGTACTGATTCTATTTTTAATCCCCATTAGTGCTATCGATTTGGAGAAGAAGCTCATCCTGAACAGGTTGACAGTGCCCTGTTTCATTTTAGGTGCTGTTTTGGTTCTTGCATTGCATGTTGAAACTTGGACACAGGCTTTGCTGGGTGCCTTGAGTGGAGGCGTTATCGTCTTGATCATCGCATTGTTTGGCAGGTTAATTTTTAAAAAAGAGAGTATGGGAATGGGGGATGTAAAACTCCTTGTTTCTATAGGAGTTTATGTTGGTGTCATTGGTGTGCTTCTTAGTCTTTTTTTTGGAATTCTTGCCGCCGCGTTCATCGTTGTTGGCGGCTTGTTGCTCAAGAAATTGAAGCTGGGGGATACCATTCCATTTGGTCCGTTTATTGCAATAGGCACACTGGTATATCTCCTGTGGGGAGAATCGATCCTGGGTTGGTACCTGGGACAGTTCTAATGCCTGCGGGACATATCGGTGTGGGGTACAGGAGGTATACGACATTATGAACATCGAGGGAGTTGTAGAGAAACACAGCAATGCCGAAAAGACTGCCGAAATCGCTAAGAAAGTGCATGACAGTACCAACGGCAGGAAACACATTCTGGTCGTGGACGATGATCCGCTGGTAGTGAAAATTCTGCGTGATCCATTAGAAAGGGCGGGGTATGATGTCAACGTGGCTTGTCACGGATTGGAGGCCTTGAAGAAGGTCAAGGAAAAACGACCGGATCTGATTATTCTGGATATTCTGATGCCGCTCCTCGATGGATTTAAAGTAGCACGGCTGCTCAAATTCGATAAACGGTTCAAGGATATCCCCATCATCGTGCTGACGTCGAGAGCAACAGAAGGTGAAAGGAAAATGGGAGAACAAGTGGGCGCTAATGAATTTTTATACAAACCTTTCAGGTTGCCCCAAGTTTTAGATGTGGTGCAGAGATATTTAAATGCGTAACGCGGGAGTACGCGCGCTGGAAAGGAATGAAGATAAAACACTAGCCAAGGCCCTTGTCGATCGTGATCTGTTGACGACAGAGGAAGCCAAGGGTGCGCTCGCAGCTTTGCAGAACAACGGGAATGGTAAAACCCTGGAAGACATTCTCCTGGAAAAAGAAAAACTCAAGGAAGAAGAAATCCTGGAGACAAAGGCCTTTCTCTGGAACGTTCCCTTCATCGACTTGAAAAACTATGAGGTCGATCCTGAAGTGCTGGAATTGATCCCAAAGAACGTGGTGAGAACGTACAAGCTGTTTCCCCTCTTCAAGATCGATGGGACTCTCCTGATTGCCATGACCGACCCAAAAGACGTGAA
>CAZTKR010000230.1:0-6358 GCA_964614115.1 uncultured bacterium
CCGTCCGATGGATTACCCGTGCTGCCGTCGATCCGAATAACAGCCGAACGGCGTACGTAGCGCTTTCCGGCTACCGCCAGGACGATTACCT
Source organism: uncultured bacterium (assembly GCA_964614115.1). Classification (GTDB taxonomy): domain Bacteria; phylum Zhuqueibacterota; class QNDG01; order QNDG01; family DSAB01; genus CAZTKR01. Next base: position 92 of record CAZTKR010000230.1, read on the forward strand.
GCCCCATATCTTCCGTACCACGGATGCCGGCACTTCCTGGGAGGATATATCGGGCAACCTTCCCGAAGCTCCCATCAACGACGTCCTTATCGACCCAAACGATCTCAATACCCTGTATATTGCCAGTGATGTCGGTGTCTTCTTTTCTTCGGACGCGGGCATAAGCTGGCGGGTTCTCGGCACCGGCCTTCCCAATGTACCCATCACCGACTTGGTGCTTCACAATCCGACACGAACACTGGTGGCTGCTACGTATGGCCGTTCCATGTATACGTTCGATCTCACGAAGCTCACAGATGTCCAGGAGATGGCATCCCGACCCATGGATTTCATGCTTCATCAGAACTACCCGAATCCGTTCAACGCCGAGACGGTCATACCGTTTTCCCTGAATCAGGAGACGAAGGTCAGGCTGGGCGTGTTCGATATGAGGGGAAGGAAGATCCGTGAACTCGTGAATGCCGCGCTGGCACCGGGACATCATCGGATTATCTGGGACGGAAAGTCGGACGATGGCACGCCCGTGGCTTCGGGCTCTTATATCTACCGAATCCGGACACCGGATCGCTTGCTCTCAAAACGCATGACACTGGTTAAATAGTGTTTGGACCTGCAGCATCGTATACGAAGCTCACAAGAATGAAGCATAGGATAGTCGGGCGGGTGATATGTTGGATTCCCCCTGATTCCGCAGAGACAAGCGTTCGGAAAAAAGACGCATCCGTATTGCGGAAAACATCACATCTTACGGAATGTGACACGCTATCCCACACCCCGCGATTCAGGAGAGACTGACCCTGATTGCCGATTGTTGAGTGAACAAATGTGTAAACGTGAGGTGATTAAAGATATGTATTAAAAAACCCCGTTGTGTATTCCTACCAACGGGGTCTCGGTTTGTCATTCGGGCTCGACTACTTTGACGTTTGCCGCTTGGGGTCCTTTTTGACCCTCGGTGACTTCGAATTCAACAACGTCGCCCTCATTCAAGCTCTTGAATCCTTCGCCTTGAATGGCACTGAAATGGACGAATACATCCTCACCCTCTTCCCGTTGAATAAATCCAAAACCCTTGGTTCTGTTGAACCACTTGACTGTTCCTCGTTCCATTGTTCCTTCCTTTTGCTTAACCTAAAGACCCGTACAGCTTGCTTTTCGCTTTTTCTGATCGATTATTTTGTGCCAAGCTAAAGCGAATGAGATCCCGTAAGATCCATATTCATTAGCATTTAAAAGGGCAACAACAAATAACGTCTTCCCTGCGATAAAGCTGTGTACGAACGCACCGAGTAGCTTAATATACTATATTTAAATTCGATAAACAAATGTTTTTTTATATTTTTGATAGAAAAATTGTAAAAGTTAAACATCATGAAACGATCCTCATTCGTTAAATTCGTCACAGATTTATCCTTTCAAGTGAGGTCTATGGCTATATGTTCCTGTCCAGACAGCGATTCCAATTGATCCGATATTCCCTTTTTTTCGTAAAACGACCGTTTGATCGATGGCAGCTGCGTTTCTATCGGATGATGAAACATGGATTTAAAGTTATTCAATATTTGGAGATTGCCGAATCCTCTTGGAATCGTCCCATGATAGTACATTCATCAGGAATCCTCTTTCGTCCGAGAAAACTTGGTCATTATCGGGAATATTTGTTATATTTGGATGGTCTAACATAGAGAAAGGAAAAAACAGGAATTTGACTCTTTGACCGACAATGAGCTCATCAAGGCGGCAAGAACGGGGGATGCCGGTGCGTTTAAAGACATCGTTAAGCGGTATGAACCGCTGGTAGCGGCAACCGTTACAGGCATGCTGGGCAGGTGTGCGGAAGCCGATGATGTGGGTCAAGAGACGTTCATTCGATTTTATAAGAGTATGAATAGATTTCGGGGCGAGGCGAGTATTGGAACGTATCTGACACGAATCGCTATAAACCTTTCATTGAATGCGTTGAAGAAGCGAAAGAGGAGACGGTTGCTTTTTTTAAACAAATCCCCGGAAGAATTGGGGGAAATTCCCGATGTTGGGGCATCTACGTTCGCTGATGATGATAAAGAGGTCGTTCAAAGGGCCATCCAAAAACTCGAGCCCAGGTTTCGATCGGTTATTGTTCTTCGACTGATGAATGGTTATTCCACGCGAGAGACGGCGGAGATACTGAAAATTCCCGAGGGAACCGTTCTGTCTCGACTGGCGAGGGCTCAGATGAAATTGAGGGTACTCTTGTCGCCCATATTTGGAGGGAGCGATGGATAAAAGAATAAGAAAACTGCTGTACCGGTCCTTCGACGGATCACTCACGCCCGAGGAACAGAGGCGGCTCGAAGAATCGTTGGCAAAATCCAAATCGCTGCGGGAGGAGAAGCAACGAATCGAGACTATACGCCGTTCGGTCGCCTCTAGTACATCTCACACGTTTGAGCCCTTTTTTGCGGAACGTGTGATGCGTCGAATAGAGCAGAAGAAGAGCCAGCAGGAGCCGTTCTTCGATGCGCTGCTCGCCGTTTTTCGTCCGGTGGTCGTGGGAGCCGTCGTGCTGGTGATCGGTCTCGTATCGTACAACATGATTCGGAAGGATCGGATATCCCTGGCCGCGGCCTTTGCCGAGCCTGAGGTGACGCTGGAAGAGGCGTACGATCCCACGTTGATCTTAGAGATGGAGTGATAACGATGAAAAACCAATATAAAAGTGTGCTCGTACTGGTGGTCACTCTTTTCATCGGCATGATCCTGGGGGCACTGATTCACGGGACAATCATGCAGAAACGCATCAAGGATACGGCATTCAGGATGCGGGCGCCCTTTGGTCTACTCCACATACTGGAGGATGTTGTGGATTTAGACGATTCCCAACAAGAAGCGGTTCGCGAGATTTTGAAAAAACATCAGGAACGCATGTCACGATCACGAAGAGAGGTTCGTGCCATGATGGATTCCCTGAGAAAAGAGTTGGAGCCGATTCTCACACAAGAGCAGTTGGAACGATTGAATAACCGACCCTGGTTCCCCAGGGGCAAAGAGTTACCTCCTCCTCCTTTTCCTCGAATGCGACCCGGCATGAGGAGAAGGCCCCCGCCGCACCCCGATTCGTTGAATGTGCCATCTCCAAGGGAGTAAGTACCAACAGCGCCACAAGAACCTTCCTCATATAATCATGTACACGTTCCATCAAGGAACAAGCAGTGATGCCCAAACATTTGTTTGGGTTTTTTTATAAAGATCGCATCCCAGGGGCAGACTCCTTCGATGGACTGTCAACAGCACAGAATTCTGTTAGTCCCTCTCTCAGAATGTCTGGATGGATACAGAGCGGAATCCGAGGAACATATGGTGCTTGCGATAAAAAATCATCGCTTTGATTTCATGGGAATGAAATCGCTTTGGTGTTTGTCTAATGTGTGAACCGGGATAATCGGGCATGGTCGTAGGAGGACAAAGAGGGTGATTTTGAATCCTATAAAAATTGAATGCAACGTACTTTCTATCGGCTTGCCCATCCCCAAAAGGATCGAATTCAATCAAAAATAATCCGCGGAGACTTCATAATGAGGTCAAACATTAAAACCTGATGATAAGGAGGCATGAAGCCATGAAGACGCAAAAATCATTTTTCAGAAGTATCGCGTTTTTACTGTTTATCGCTATTTTTGTGGGTATGAGCGGTTCGCTGCAAGCTCAGGGACCCGGAGGAGGCGAAGGCCCCGGCCATTTCCGAATGGGTCGTCTACTCACCGAAGAACAGAGAGCGGAGTTATGGGAGCTCGTGAGCGGCTTGATGGATCAGGGGGCTAGCCGCGAAGAAATCAGGGATGCTGTTTCCGAGAAACTGACGTCCTGGGGAATCGAACTTCCCGAAGACTGGGATGGGTTTCACGGCCCCGGGTTTGGCCCATTCGGTCATTTTGGTAATCTGAGCGATGAGCAGAGAGAGGCCATCCGAGAGAAAGTTCGGGAGATGCGGGAACAGGGTGCTTCCAGAGAGGAGATTCGGGAAGCTGTGCATGATATGCTGGAAGCGTTCGGTGTCGAACCCGGTGGGGTGTTCTCTCAGCTTACCGAGGAACAACGTTCGGCCATTCATGATAAAGTCCAGCAGATGCGGGAGCAGGGCGCATCGCGCGAAGAAATACACCAGGCCATCACCGACATGCTGGAAGCGTGGGGAATCGAACTTCCCGAGGGATGGGATGAGTGGGGAGGATTCCACCGGTTCGGAGGCAGGCCGTTTGGATTCATGCACCTGTTGAACGAAGAGCAGAAAACCGTCCTTCGGGAGAGAATCCAAGAACTGCGGGATCAGGGCGCAAGCCGGCAGGAAATACACCAGGCTATCGATGAGATGCTGGAGGAATGGGGAATCGAGCGTCCGCACGGGCACGGCAGAACAGAGGACGGACCTGACAGAATGGGTAGAAACCGCGGTCGTGGGAAAGGCTCTATCGGGGCCCAAAGTTCCCCGAATCCGTTCAATCCCGAGACGACGATCTTTTATTCGCTGGAGAGTCCGGCGCGTGTCAGCCTCTGTATCTACAATGTTCAGGGACAACTGGTACGTGTACTGGTGGACGAGGAGAAGCCGCAGGGCAATTACAGTGTGCGCTGGGATGGACGATACGATAACGGCGAAATGGCAGCCGCCGGCATATACGTCTATCGCCTCGATGCCGGTCATCAGTCATTATCAGGACGTGTGACGTTGATGAAATAAAGATTTATCATTGTGTTGCTCTCCTCCCTGAGGGAAAGGGGGTAGTCTGATGATGGTTGCCCCCTTTTAAACAGATATTGAGAGGCCTCTATGGACAAGAATCCAAAAATTAAGTATACATTAAAACCCGGGGATTTGTTTGCTTTGTCATGTATCCTGACCGTCTCTACGATGATATTCACAGGATGCAAAAAAAATGAATTCGCAAGCCAATGGAGGGATCGCGAGATCAGCATCGACGGGGATCATACCGATTGGAAAAACAGTATGACGTATATCGAAGATAAGAACATCTCCATCGGTCTTATGAACGATGAGGAATTCCTGTATATCTGTCTGGTGCCCGGTGACTTCCAGATACAGAATCAGATGATGCGTTTGGGCTTTACGGTATGGTTGGATCCCCAGGGAGGTAAGGACAAGACACTGGGCATTCACTATCCTTTGGGCATGATGAATTCCGGATTGTCGATGGCCGACCTGAGTTTCGGGTCGGGTCGGGAAATGAGCGAACCCGATCCGGAGCGGATGCGCGCACTCGTCGAACTTTCCCTGTCGGACCTGGAAATCCTGGGCCCGGAGAAAGACGATGTGCGAAGGATGGGCGTGGATCAGTCCGAGGGACTCCGAATCGAAGTCGGGAATCGGACGGGGACGTTCGTGTATGAGCTTAAAGTACCATTGGTGGTGGACGAACGCCATCCGTTTGGCATCGACGCGGCAGAGGGATCGACTCTAGGCGTCGGGTTCGAAACAACCGAAATCGACAGAGAAAAGATGCAGCAAGAGATGGGTGAGCGCAGGGGTGGGATGCGTGGCGGAGGCATGAGAGGAGGAGGTATGCGAGGTGGGGGAAGAATGGGAGGCGGTATGAGGGGGGGCGGTATGCGGCCCGGTATGGCCAAGCCCTTGAAAGTCTGGACAAAGGTGATTCTGGCGACGGATTCCAACGCGGTATCCTTCTGAGGGAATGTCTGTTCGAGGACGAACCGTACTGGATATAAAACGACGGAAAACATTGTCCGATGACACAGACAAGGGCGCGTCATCATCTCTCTGTTCGGACAGAATGGGCGGTTCCTTGTTTCCTCCTCACGTGAGGGATGGGAATATACCGTTTTTAGGGCATTATCCGATTTGCCTCAATCGGCAAAATGGAAACCATTGTCTGCTTCTCTAACATTGATTTTGGACGATTCGAATAATCTGTCATTTTTGTCACCCTGATACAGATATATGCAATCACGTATCCATGCCCCCGATATCCATCGGGGTTTTTTTTCGCACGGACATCGTTCTCTCATCTTTATAACATACGATGATTCATCGATTGGGATGATTGGCTCGATGAAAAACAACACAGGGTATCGTCCGGCCGAAATCGTATTAATTGACAGCATCCGTCTTTTCTATCGATTACTCATTTTAATACTCAGACGATTTCAACCCTTTTTTTATCGTCATAGACAGATTTGCAAATCCATAAATAATAGGGCGGTTGTCATGAAAGGTCATGTCCTGAAGACATGGACGGATATTTTAAAATGGAT
>CAZTKR010000231.1:0-6349 GCA_964614115.1 uncultured bacterium
TGATACGGCGACCACCGAGATCTACACTCTTTCCCTACACGACGCTCTTCCGATGCTCCCTGGCGTTGAGAGTCCCTTTGGATCGATAGAGCTCGATGCGCTGGGCAATGATCTCGGCCTGATTCATCCACCGGGCATGCTGTACCCTCAGGGAATCCAGTTCTTGCTCATACGCGAGAGCCTGCCTTTCCTCAGGGGATATATCAACGTTTTGAGAAAACAGTGTTGGTGACACCCCGCAGAAACACAGGGGAATAACGACCTGCCACAACACACGAAGCCTCTTCATGGTAACTCTACCTCTTCTCTAGAAGATCGTATTTTTCCAATTTATAGTAAAGGGCGCCCTCTTTAATTCCCAGAAGACGGGCAGCCTTGGCCTTGACCCCCTTCGTGGCTTCCAGGGCCTGGCTGAGAAGTTGCTTCTCCAAATCGGCCAGCCGGGTATCAAGATCCAATGTTCTCTCTGCAATCTTCGTGCCCGCCTTTTTTTGAGCCATAAAACCCAAACTATCCACATCGATGGTATTCCCTTCGGCCAGAACCACGGCCCTCTCCAAAACGTTGGCCAACTCCCGAATGTTGCCCGGCCATTCGTACGCCGTCAAAACATACATGGCTCCCTGAGTTAGTACGATGCCCGGCTTTTGCAGTTCGCGGCTCAAATTTATCAGAAAATGTTCGGCCAGCAGGGGAATGTCTTCTTTTCTCTCTTTCAAGGGCGGTAGATGGATGGGCAGTATATAAAGACGGTAGTACAAATCTTCCCTCAACCGGCCCTCTTCGACTTCCCTGGATAAATCGCGATGCGTCGCCGCAATCAGCCGCACATCCACGCGGATGGTTTCCTCCCCTCCTACCCGCTCGAATTCTTTCTCTTGCAGCACCCTCAGGAGTTTGACCTGAGTGCCCAACGGAATATCGCCGATCTCATCCAGAAACAACGTTCCCCGATGGGCCAGTTCGAACCGGCCCTTCTTCCGACGGAATGCGTTAGTGAACGCTCCTTTTTCATGACCGAACAGCTCGCTCTCCAGGACGCCTTCGGCCAGAGCCCCGCAGTTCACACGGATAAAAGGTCCTTCCTTCCTCGGGCTGTTGAAATGAATGGCCCTGGCGACGAGCTCTTTGCCTGTACCGCTCTCCCCGGTGATGAGGACGGAGGAATCACTTCGACTGACCTTTTCGATCGTCTCATAGATATTCTTCATCGTTTTCGATTCACCCACGATCTCACCGTAGTTGAACCGAACGCCAACCTCTTCCTTAAGGTAGCGATTTTCCTCGGCCAGTCGAAGGGAGGTCTGACGCTCATGGATCAGCTCGGCCACCCGGTTCACCTTGAGCTTGAGTTCATCCTGGGAAAACGGCTTGGTCACAAAATCCCAAGCGCCCGCCTTCATGGCATCCACGGCCAGTTCGATGGTACCGTAAGCCGTGATCATCATCACCTCTGCCCCGGGTACCCGTGTCTTCACGCCTTTTAGCACCTCGAGGCCGTCCATCCCGGTCATCTTGTAATCCGTAATCACCAGGTCGATCTCGTTTGTATCCAGCCATTCCAGTCCGTCGGCGCCGCAGGATGCCTGGGCGACATCATACCCCGCTTTACGAAGCACCTGTGTCATTCCTTCCCGCATCGTATCGTTATCCTCGACAACGAGGATGCGAAGCTTCCCTTCCGTTTTATGGGCCACGATTCTTCCTCTGCGTTCAGTGATATAAAACGGTCAAAACCGAGTCGAATGTTTTTTATTCATAAGATAAATTCGCTGTTCGACTCGTTCTCGTCGACTTGTCTTGTGTATCAGACCTCCGTTTTCGAATGTTGAGATTTTAATCGGACGATCCAGCGGCTGCCATGACGACGCTCATCCCTCAAACACAAGGGAGACTGATTTCAAAAACCGTTCCTTTTTCATCCGATCGAACCAGCCGAATCGTTCCTTCGTTTGATTCGACGAGACCTTTGACGATGGAGAGTCCCAGACCCGTTCCCTTCTCGCGCGTCGTAAAGAATGGTGTGAAGATATGTGCCTGGACGTCCATTGGAATTCCCTCGCCGGTATCTTCCGCGCGTATGGATACGGAGCGCTCATCCTTTTGCCACCGGATTCGGATCTCACCCCCGCGGGGCATGGCCTGAATCGCATTCTGAACGATGTTTAACATGATCCGCTTCAAATGGGTCGGATCCACCCATACATCGACGTCTTCTTCATCTTGCGGGATAGACAGCACAGCATCCTGTTTCCGCATGGTATCTTTGACGAGAGAACCCACGTCCATCACGGTCTCTCGAAGCGAACACGGTTCCTTGTTGGGCTCTTGGGGTTTTGCGTATATTAAAAAACGAGTGACGATTTCCTTGAGCTGGGAGACTTCCTTGGTGATCCGCTGGAGGTGCTTCCTGGCCTCAACATTCTTGCTCACTTCTTCGGATAACAGACCTGTAAAAAGTTCAATGCCCCCCAAGGGATTTCGAATCTCGTGGGCCACACCCGCCAGCATAGCCTTCTGCTCCCGCTCGCGTTCGATCACGCCCCGACGCATCTCTTCCATGGTTTCCGAAAGAATACCGATTTCACCCTTGCCCAGTCGGGGTATGCGTTCACTGTAATCGCCCCTGCCAATCTGCTTGGAAGCCTTGACGAGTTTACCGATGGGTCGGGTAATCGATCCGGCCAGAATCATGCCGAGAACAACGGCCGCACATGTACCTACTATACCAATCACGTACAGACGGTTCTGCATTTTTTGGACGGCACCCAGGAATAACACGCTTCCGTCCACGCCGATACCGCCGACGACTTCGTCTCCAAGAAAAAGGGGGGCAAATCCGGTCATGGTCGGCTGTCCATCGATCCCCGTAAACAGAACCGAGAACGCCGGCCTGCCCTGCCGAACCTCGTCTATCTCTTTGCGGTAGAAGCGGAGATTATGATAAGGCGCGCCTCGGCCCAGGTCCTGATCCGTATCCAATAGACTCCGTCCGTACAGGTCGAATAAATAGATACGCTTGACCTCGGTCGCTTCCTGGAGTTGCGTGAGTCTTTCCAAGAGATAATCCCGGGTGCGAGGCCCTACGCCTTGCATCAGGTAATCGACCTCCTCTCCACCCAGTTGTACCGATGCCGCTCGTGCCACGGCCAGTAGTTTCAACCCCGTCTCATTCTCCAGACTCTGGCGGATCATCCAGTTCAGAATCCATCCACTGACGAGAAGAACCACGAAGACAAAAAACACAAAGATAAAAATAAGGCGGACTTTTAAACGATGGAAGACCATGGGACATCCCGCATCGAATCATTACGTATAGTGTAATATAGCTTATCGACACGCCATTGTCAACGCTTTGGTGAGATCAATGATGGACGGTTATAAAAGAGAAAAAGACAGGATTGCTGCGGAATGCAGGACAACTTTACCGCGATACCATCGTCTCGAGCAATTCCCGGACTTCCTTGGAGCTCTTGACACAGAACCTGGCCTTCGACATGCCGGTGCCGACTTTAATCGAATAAGCCGTATCGGGAAGAACCTCAAACAAGTCTTCATCGGTCCAGTCGTCGCCGATAGCCAGCATAAAATCATACTTGTCTTTTGACGTCCAGTGTAACGCGGCGCGGCCTTTGTTGATGCCGCCGCTTTTAATTTCAATGACCTTACTCCCTTCCAGGACCATGAGATTCAGGTTGTTGGTAAAATGGAGAAGGTCTTCAATCAACTCCCTTGCACGAACAGACCCCAATTCATCCGTCACCCTTCGATAATGCCAGACCAGAGAATAGGACTTGGTTTCTACGAATGAACCGGGCGTTTTATCGACGTACAACTCCAGGATGGGCCGAATCTCCTTCATCCACTCGTTATTCAGCGGCTCCACCATGGTCCATGTCTTTCGATCGATTTTAATCCAAACACCATGCTCTGCGGACAATCCCAGGTTCAGGTGTCCAAACCAACTGTCCAGAGTATCCTTGTCCCTTCCACTGACGAGGATCACTTCGTTCTTTGGATCTTTAATCAGGGTCTGGAGCAAGCTTAATAATTTTTCATCGGGAACGGCATTCTGAGGCTTTTCAGTAAATGGGACCAGTGTGCCGTCATAATCCAAAAATATCAATCGATTCAAGCTTCTTGCATAGGCATCGACTATCTCGACCCGCGTCGTCGGAGACAGACGTCGCGTACCGATGGCTTCCTGTTGGATGATGACTTTTGATAGACTCGTAATAAAATCTTTGGCCCACGTCGTCACGTCGTACCGCTGCAGACGGTTCTTCATAATCCTATTCCGCTCGACCTGCTCATCCTCCGACATCATCAAGGCCGTATTCAAGGCATCGGCCACATCCATCTTGTTGTTTGGATTCACGATAATCGCCTCGGCCAGCTCGCTGACAGCCCCAGCCATTTCACTGAGAATGAGAACGCCCTTGGCATCTTTCTTGGTTGCGATAAATTCTTTGGCGATGAGGTTCATCCCGTCCCTCAGCGGTGTGACCAGGGCCACGTCGGACATCTGGTACAGAGAGACCAGCTTTTGGAAAGGTAAGAAACGATACAGATACCATACGGGCATCCAATCGATGGTACCGTGCTTTCCGTTGATACGACCGACCCACTCGTCAAGCTGGTGCTTCAGCTGCTGGTACGTGGTGACCCCCATGCGGGAAGGCACCGCGACGAGGACCAGGGTAACTTTTTTACGGTATTCGGGATATTTTTCCAGGAAAAAATCAAAAGCCTCCAGGCGCTTAGGAATGCCCTTGGTATAATCCAACCGGTCTACGGAGAGTATTATTTTGCATCCATCGGTAATGTCGCCGTAAATTCTCGGCATCTCTCCCGGCCAGTCGTCATCAACCTCGGCACCCGCGAAGCGTTCATAATCGATACCCATGGGAAACGCATCCACCTTCACCAGTCGATGATCCACGGTGAGCCGTCCGAAGGCATGTTCGTAGCCCAGGAGTCGCCGCACGCTGCTCATGAAATGACGGACATAGTCGTACGTATGGAATCCGATAAGATCGGCTCCCAGTACGCCCTGTAGTATTTCCTTTCTCCAGGGCAACAGACGAAACAGCTCATACGAAGGAAATGGGATATGCAGGAAAAATCCTATCTTAGCCTGAGGCAGTCGCTCTTTAATGAGCATCGGAAGAAGCATTAGATGATAGTCGTGAACCCAGATAATGTCGTCTTTTTTAGCGACTTTCATCACCGAGTTAAAAAAGAGGCGATTGACGCGCTTGTACGATTCCCACGATTCTCCATCGTAGGCCGCATAATCCATAAAATAATGAAAAAGCGGCCAGAGTGTCCGATTGCAGAAGCTGGAATAAAACAAGCGTATATCATTTTTCGATAAGAAAGTGGGGATGCTGGAGTAATCGCTAGCCAGGTTCGATTCGATATCTTTCTTCTGTTTTACATCCAGGGCATTGGAAGACAGACCACACCAACCGATCCAAAGGCCGTTGTAGTCTTCACAGACCGATTTGATCCCCGTGGCGAGCCCACCCACACTCTGACGATAATTCAGACCATGCTTTCGCTTTTCGATGGTGATGGGCAATCTATTGGAAATGAGTAATAACCTCGACATAGAGTCCTACTTTTCTAATTAAAAATGAGTCTGTGATGTTTCCTAAAAGCTCACCTGTTGAAGTAATGCCCCACGGAAAGCCCGATTTTCTCGGCAAGTATACGGAAGAATTCCGCGGCTTCGGGATCTTTTCTCGTACTGCTCCAGAGGAATTTGGTTATTCCCGCCTGAGCCAGTCCGTAATACGCCAGCACAACCTGACCGACGGCTATATAACCCGTAGCCACTTGTCCAAGCCCGAAGAGTGCCGTGATTGCAAACTGGGCGATAGCCGTCAGGCCAAATATAAATTGTCCGAAACCAAACAAGAAACCGATACCCAGTTGAGCAACGGTGATAACACCGATACCAAATTGACCGATGGCAATCACACCCTTGGCCACGCGCATCTTGCCCTGGGCATCCCGGCCAAATGCAACGTGCACTAGCGGGTAGCCATAAAACGTTCTTTTAGACTTCCATTCGTACCCCGTTCCCGACCATCGCTCTCTGGCTGGAAACGGTGCCCCGCATACGGGACAGGCTCGGGCCTCATCGCTGACATCGTTCTGACATTCACGGCAGGGAACAAGCGTCATGGGAATCTCCTTTTCATCTACTATGCATCGTGTGATCGTCGGGTGAACCTGACTGTACTCGTCGCAGGCAGTGAAGAAGCATATTCATAAGACAAAATGTCAAGGACGATTGAAAAAAATCGACAAAATTGATTTAAAATCTGTAATCAGGAAGCCC
>CAZTKR010000232.1:0-6275 GCA_964614115.1 uncultured bacterium
GATGGCCGTAAACGTAATAAACGCAATGATGACGCCGAGAAAGCCAAACCCGATATTCAGGACGGCCACGAGCGTGATATGCTTTTCCATTCTTCCCCTTTTATCAATGGATGGAGAACTTTAATTGACTTCGTTTAAATAAAAAAATGCATCTTTTGACAATTCCCAGTGGCCGATTCATTCGGCACTGAGACACATCTTTCAAGACTGGGTACAACGACAGAATCGTTCCAAGCTCTGACCGGACACTTTCCCTCACTCCTCTTTCTCGATCAAGCCGTCCAGGAGATGAATAATCCGTTTCCCGTACCTGGCCTTCACATCATCGTGGGTAACCTGGATGATGGTCATGCCCTCTTCATTCAACTTCTTGAGAAGTTCCATGACCTCCTTGCCCTGGGCGGAATTGAGATTTCCCGTGGGTTCATCGGCCAGGAGAAGCTTGGGATTGATGATGAGGGCCCTGGCGATCCCTACCATCTGCTGCTCGCCACCCGACAACTGATGGGGATAAAGTTTCTGCTTTGCCATCAAGTTGAATCGTTCCAGCATCGCTTCGATCATCGTTTTTCGCTCGGGTGGTTTCACTTTTTTATACATGAGGGGCGTATCCAGGTTCTCGTACACATTCAAGTCATCGATGAGATGGTATGCCTGAAAAATAAAACCAATATTATGCTGATGCAGGGTCGTCCGTTTTCTCTCGCTCAGTCGGTGTACGGGCGAATCATACCAATAATACTCCCCTCCCGAGGCCGTGTCCAGCATACCCAATATGTGCAGCAATGTCGATTTACCCGCTCCCGAGGGTCCCATCACGGTGACAAATTCGCCCTCGTTAATTTCGAGGTCTACGCCCTTAAGCACATACGTCTTTATGAATTTATTGGAGTAGTATTTTTGGATATTTTTCGTTTTGATCATCGCTATTCTCCCGGTTTGCTACCCAATGCCAGATTATTCAAGATTGCTTTGGATCGAATTTATACTCCGCTTAAACAAGATCGTACCATGATACTCACTTGTATAGTCTTATGTTTCCTAGTACCGGATAGAGTGTAACAATTTATTTCGTAAGAATCAAGGTTCTTCCGGTTCCCATCTGAACAAAATCCTCGTCAAAAGCGTCCCGGAAGAGGCTGATCTGACTATCTCCCGTACAGTGGGATGGTCCGCATGTCTGGACTCCCAGCTCACGGAAACGTTCGATAATGTCCTGAATGTCCTGATCGGACGCGTTCATCAGATGAAAGCCGCCGAATACCAGAGCAATATCTTTATCAACGATCTCTCTGGCTCGTTCAAGGATGGACACGATGCCAGGATGGGAACATCCCGTGACAACGATGAGCCCCTCGCTGGTGTCCAACACCAGCGATTGCTCCTTAATCTGGATACCCAATTCTCCAGTCGAATATGTGCTGGTACATATCCGGAGGGAGTCGTCCACGAGAACGACCTCTGCCCCTGTATTTTCTACGGATCGAACGAAGTCCGCTGAGAACGATTCCAGGAGATAAACCGTGACGTTCGGGTTCCGATTCAATACGGAAAGCAGACCGCCGGTATGATCCCCATGCTGATGCGATATGACGATCACATCGATGTCATCGACAGCAACGTTCAAGCGATCAATGTTATGAAACAATATACTGGGTTGCGTGCCCGTGTCGAACAGAATGGTTCTTTCCGTACCCTCGATGAGACAGGAGAATCCCCAATCCGCCGTCGTCCCCTGGGTATAGACGTAGTTATCGTACAGCACTGTAAAACGCAGCGAGGTTTCCGGATCAAACGGCGGCCGGTTCTCCGCTTGCTGAAGGTCGTCGTTCAACGACCCGTTGCACACGGTCACGACAACGGCGTACAGCACAGCCAGTATCACACTTTTTATCCTCGGAAAGTGCATGACGCTCCTTTCCTCCCTTATCATACCGATACATATTTTTTAGAGTTTAATCCCTGTCCAAGACCTCATCCTCGTATGCAGCCCACGCATCTCCTCTTCGTCTTACATACAATCCTGGAGCATTCCCATGCAGAGGTCGATACGTTTATTTGTATAATCCGATCTTTTCTATCAAAACCACTGCTCTTTCAAACGATTATCGTCCGTCTATTCAAGGTACATGCAAACTTCTTGATTATCCTTAGGACAGGAATCCTCGCATTTTCCATCAACTTAGGGATCGAAATATCTTTTTAGTATCGTCCAACGTGACCGCTTGATCGTTTTTCAAGTATACTTTAAATCCCCCTTCTAAATGACGAGCCCGATTTCATCGATAGAAAATCTTGGGAGTAATTCCGTTGTATCTGTATATTTTGGGAACATTCTATGGTTTTAAAGCCTGTTTAAGAAATCATGATTTTGGACGGCTATCTTGTGCGACATGAGGCATTCTACGGCGCCGGATGGATGAATCGGTTCTCTGGCACAGAATCACGATATACGATCTGAATGGGAATTGTGATTTTTTATTCAGCATCAGCAATCCCGGGCTATTTAAACGATAAGAAAGTCATCCTGTCCGAGGTATTCGATTCTTAAGAAATCGATGTCTTCCGATTATACGACCACACCCTCGGTCTTCTTCCGGAACATCACGGGAATGCTGTCTTTCAGCGGCGCACCGATCTGCATCAACTCCCAGTCTTTGTCATGTTCTTTAATGACCTTCCGTAGTGTATCGACTTTTTCTTCGGATGTGGGCTCTTCGCCTTCCCAATCCACAATCTCCACCCGGTATTTTAACGTTCTTTTTTTCCCATTAATCCTCACATCGATTTCGATATTCTGTTCTGTCTCCAGGGTCGGAATCTGAATGACGACTTCTCGCATGGTTCGTTCCTTTCTTGACTAGTGTTTCATATTTTGTCTGTATCCAATCGATTCTTTGGTCACATCTATCCTTGGCCGATTAATCTATCTTCATTCGTACTTCAATGTCTCTACAGGGTTGGTTAGAGCGGCCCTGACCGCTTGATAGCTAATCGTCAACAGTGCCACAACCAGTGTAAGTACACCGGCAGGAATGAATATCCATACACGGATCGGGATACGATACGCATAGTTCTGCAACCATCGACTCATGAAGAAATAACTCCCAATCCATGCCATCACGTTGGAAACCAGAATCCAACGAATAAAATTTCCAGTGAAGAGAAAAACTACTTTGGAAACCGAGGCTCCCAGGACTTTGCGAATCCCGATCTCTTTGGTCCGGCGCGTTGTCATGAAGGAGACCAGTCCGTATAAGCCCAGACAGGATACAAAAATGGCCATGAAGGAAAACACTGTGAGCAATTGGCCGATCTTCTCCTCCGACCGATACAGGCTGCGATACTGATCTTCCAAATAAAAGGACGAGTAGGGCGCATCGGGTAAAACCGTATTCCAGACGTTCTCCACGGCCCCCAGCGTACTTCCTCTCTTGTCCGGACGGAATCGAACAGCCACGTAGTAGAACTTACTTAGATCGATGTACAAGAGCAATGGGCCGATTTTTTCCCTCAACGACTGAATATGAAAATCTCGAACCACGCCCAGAACCGTGACCTCAACAGCTGCTCCAGCCATCGGGATGATCAACTTTTCTCCCACCGGTTCCGAGAGTTGAAGCCTTCTCGCCGCCTCCTGATTGATGAGCACCCCTCTTGTCTCATCGGTCGATATGGTCCGCGAGAAATTTCGTCCCTGGAGGATATCCAGGCCCATCACCGAAGCAAAATCGTAATCCACAGCCACGGACTGAATCGTAAACGGTTCTTGATCCCCAGCTCCCGGCCTCTGAACGGTTTTCGTTTCTTTGCTCAGGATTCCAGGGAACGCGTATGCGCCCGACACGGCCATCACATCGGCATTCTGGAGCAAGCGATCTCTGAGGAGGTCATACTTCTCACGATCCTCAGCATGCTCTATCTTAAATGGGACGACGAGGACGTCTCTTTCCGAGAACCCCAAATCCGTGGTTTGCATAAAATGCAGTTGTTTGAAAATAACCGTCGTGCCGGCTATGAGGCCGATAGACAGGGTGAATTGGGCGATCACCAGCACCTTCCGGAGGGTTGAGGGTTTCGAGGGTGAAGAACCGCGAGTGTCCAGACCCTCGACCGGCGTAAAACGCGAAAGGAAGAACGCAGGATAACTGCCCGCCAGAAGACCCACGATCAGTGTCATGCCCGGAATCAGTATGAACAGATACCAATAATGCTGTTGACCGATGGACAGGTGGTTTTGGAGGAATGTATTCAAGACCGGGTAGCCCAATTCGAACAAAAGAAGTCCGAACACGACGGCGATAAACGCGATGATCAACGATTCACCCAGAAACTGCCGAATAAGCTGGAATCGTTTTGCACCCAACGCTTTGCGCATTCCCACTTCTTTCATGCGTCTCATGGAATGGGCCGTGGCCAGGTTCATGAAATTGAAGCAGGCAATGACAAGCACAAAACACGCCACGATAGAAAAGACAACCACATAGTTCCTATTCCCTTTCGGGCCGAGATCGACGATGGCATCGGCGTTCATATAAATATCGCTAATCGGTCGCAGGTGAAACGTGATGAGCTTTGCGAAGAACGGATTCGAATTTTCCGCCAAAAGCTCGTTCATCTTATCGATGAGTCCAGCCGAGGGTGTTTGCTCTTTGAGCAAGAGATACGTAAAAACCTCCCCTACTCGCATCCACGGATTTGCCGATGCCCTGCTCACCGATTCCAGGCTCGTATAAGAGACCAGTATATCACATCGAAGGTGCGTGTTCATCGGAACATCGCGCATAACACCCTGAACTTGAATCGTGTGGTTATCGTGATAGTCGAAGACTTTCCCGACGGGGTCTTCCTGTCCAAAATATTTTTCTGCCACTGTCTCCGAGATGACGGCAGAGAACGGTTCCCGGAGCACTGAGGATAGATTTCCCTTTGTCAGGGAGAACGAAAAAATATGAAACAGGGACGGGTCTGCGAAAAAGAAATTCTTTTCCTGGAAGGTTTGATCCCCTATCCGAATCCTGGCTTCCGAATCCCACTGCAATCGCACGGCGTCTTCAACTTCCGGAATACTGGCTTTCATGGCAGGGCCCAGAGCCTCCATGGCCCCGGCAAAACGTATCTGTCCGGTTCCCGTTCCAAAATCGGTTTCCACACGATAGATGCGTTTTCTCAGAGCGTGGAAGTTCTCGAAGCTAAGCTCGTTGGCCACGTACACGAGAATCATCAACGTGCACGCCATGCCGATGGCAAGACCCGTGATGTTGATAAACGCGTATCCTTTGTGCCTCCTGATGTTTCTCAGAGCCACCTTGACGACGTTCGGGAGCACGCTTCCTCCATGGCACCCCGTCCAACTGAGGGATAAAAACAGGGACGTATTCGAACGTCCTCCCTCGTATGAACCGGGATTTATACGTGAAACTTATCTTTGATATTCTCGGTGACGATATGTCCATCGAAGAGATGAATCAACCGCTGACCGTATTCGGCGTAGGCCGGCGAGTGCGTCACCATGACGATGGTCGTGCCATCTTCATGAAGCTGGGTCAGCATTTTCATGACTTCATCACCGTGGGCCGAGTCGAGATTTCCCGTGGGCTCGTCGGCCAGAATCAGCTTTGGACGAGCCACCACGGCCCTTGCCACGGCCACGCGCTGCTGCTGTCCACCCGACAGCTGCTGGGGGAAATGATTCTTACGGTGCATGATATTCATCAGCTCCAGGACTTCGTTCACGCGTCGCTTTCGGTCAGCCGAGGAAACGCCGAGATAGAGAAGCGGAAGCTCAACATTCTCAAACACCGTCAATTCATCGATGAGGTTAAAACTCTGGAACACAAAACCAATGTTCCCTTTTCTCATGTTGGCCCTCTGCCTTTCAGAAAATTTAGACACTTCCTGGTCGAGAAAATGGTATTCACCCTCCGAGGGATTATCCAGCAATCCCAGCAGGTTGAGCAGCGTCGATTTTCCGCATCCCGAGGGCCCCATGATGGAGACAAACTCGCCATCTTTGACATCAAAATTCACGTTATTCAGAGCCGTCGTTTCAACTTCTTCCGTGATGTACACTTTCTTGAGGTTTTTAGTCTTGATCATTTCCCTCTCCTTTCATTTTTTACCGCCGTGGCGGCTATTGTGACCAAATAAAAGAAAAAACATCATCCTAATTTTATTGCCCCAGGCGTTGGAACAACGATTCCACATCGTCAAGCAAATCGTCTTCACCCCGGGCCAAATAATCGATATATTCCGCTCCCCCGTTGTAGAAGGTG
>CAZTKR010000233.1:0-5433 GCA_964614115.1 uncultured bacterium
AAGGCAGCTTTCAGAAATTCGGGGATATGGCCAAGTTGATTGTCCAGCTCATCAAACCGGGGAAGGAACAACATGTCTGGGCCAATGAATATGACCGGAACTGGACCGAGATCTTTTCCGTCCAGAGCGAAGTGGCGCAGAGGGTTGCCAGAGAACTGCAAGTGGCCATAGCCCCTGAAGAGAAACAGCTCATCGAAAAAATACCAACCACTAATATGACGGCTTATGATTCGTATCTTCAAGGCCAATTCCATTTCAATAAAGTAACTCTAAAGGACTTGGATACGGCCATGCGATACTTCGAGCTGGCCATAGAAAAAGATCCTGAATTTGCCGAGGCTTATGTAGGCATTGCAGGTGTCTGGGTTTGGCGTCAGCAGTTTATGGTGGTCTCTGCTGATGAGGCAGCCACCAAAATAAAGGAAGCTTGCGAAAGAGCCCTTGAATTGGACAGCTCCCTATCCGAAGCCTATGAGATGCTGGTAGGTTTGTATGCCTGGGGGAATTGGAACTGGAAGGCCGGTGAAGAAGTGCTACAAAAAGCGATATCCATCAATCCCAACTCGGCGTCGGCCCACTCATATTATGGGTTTTTACTGAGCATACTGGGACGGACGGAAGAAGCCGCGGGACATATGGAACTGACCCTGAAGCTGGATCCCCATGATCTCTTTGTAAAGTACTTATATAGTATTCATTTATTATACCTGCGCCGCTATAACGATTGTATCTCTGTCTGCCGTGAAGTGCTTGATAAGAGTCCCACTTATTTTTTAATCGCTGAACCGCATTATAAGGCATTCTATTTAACAGGAAGATACGAAGAATCCCTTGAAGCAATGGAATTATATTATAGGGCTCATTTGGTCGATTTTGACCACGCCTTTGATCAATATGACAAGCTGGGATATATCGGCACCTTGAACCTCGAAATCGATACACTTCTGGCGCAGTCAAAATCAAAATCTGTTCCCCCCGCACGTTTTGTTGATTTGTATTGCTATACCGGGAATAAAGAGCGGACTCTGTACTGGCTGGAGAAAGCCTACGAAATGCGTGACCTCGATTTGCCCTGTGCTTTGACACTTCCTGATCGCGACATCCTGCACGACGAACCGCGGTTCCAGGAATTGCTGAAAAAGATCGGATTGCAATCATGATCGGCAAAAACTTATCCCATTATAAAATCCTCGAAAAGCTGGGCGAAGGTGGCATGGGTGTGGTTTATAAAGCCGAAGACACGAAGCTCAAGCGCACAGTTGCCCTGAAATTCCTACCGCCGGAGCTGACTCGTGATGCAGAGGCTAAGCAGCGGTTCGTTCATGAAGCGCAGGCGGCATCGTCTCTTGACCATCAGAATATTTGCACGGTTCATGAAATAGACGAGACCGAGGACGGGCAGACGTTTATCGTCATGGCCTGCTATGAAGGGGAAACACTGAAGGATAAGATCCTAAGAGGTCCGTTGAAATTAGAAGTAGCGGTCAACATTGCCATACAAGTGGCAGAGGGTTTGGAGAAGGCACATAAGAAAGGAATTGTACACCGGGATATCAAACCGGCAAACATTTTCGTGACCGAAGATAGTGTGGTTAAAATCGTCGATTTTGGCCTGGCCAAGCTGACGGGAAAGACAAAGCTGACAAAAACCGGCACGACGCTGGGTACTGTGGCTTACATGTCTCCGGAACAGGCCCAGGGGACCGACATCGACCTTCGGACCGATATCTGGGCATTGGGGGTTATTCTCTATGAGATGCTGGCAGGAGAACATCCTTTTAAGGGCGACTATGAGCAGGCAGTGGTGTATTCAATCTTGAACGAAGAGCCGGAGTACATCACAAAAGTTCGCGGTGAGGTGCCCAGTCAGATAGAACGGATTCTGGAGAAAGCGCTCAATAAAAATCCTGAGAAACGCTTTCAGACCATGGAAGAGATGCTCTGGGAATTGCAGAATATTGCCGAGGAATTCAAAGAAGGCCGACGCAAAAAATCCCCGATTTTTAAGTTGGGGAGAAAACAGCGCAAATATGTTTATAGAGCATCAGTAGTTGTTTTTTTGGTGATAGCCTTGGGAATTTATTTATGGCAGAGTAAGGTTGCAGAAGCGGCCCCTATCTCTATCGCGCTGTTACCGCTGGAGAGTCTTACGCCCGACACTGAGCAGGCATGGTTTACCGACGGTATGACGGACGCGCTGATTACCGACCTGGCCAAAATCAACCGGTTACGTGTCATTTCACGTCGCTCGGTAATGCGTTATAGGGGAACGAACAAGGCGCCACCTGATATTGCTGAAGAATTGGGTGTTGCATACGTAATCGAAGGCTCCGTTGTCAAGATGGGTGACCAGGTCAAGGTCTCTGCCAGGTTGATCGATGCGCTCAAGGATGAGTACCTATGGGCCGAGGATTACGAGCGTGAGTTCAATAACATTTTGGGATTGCAGGGCGAGATCGCACAGGCAATAGCAGGTCAGATCCAGGTCAAGCTAACGCCACAAGAGAAGACGCACCTTTCCAGCGCCCGCCAGGTTAATCCCGAGACCTACGAGGCTTACCTCAAGGGAATGTACTACGTGTATAGACGTGATTACGAACAAGGCATTGCCTATCTCAACAAGGCTATTGAGATGGATCCGGCGGATCCCCTGGCGTATGCGGGACTGGCACACGGTTACGCCACAATCGGACATAGCATTGAGGCTCTACCGGACGCTTTGTCAAGAGCTCGTGCGGCAGCTGAGAGGGCAATTAAACTCGACTCGACACTTGCCGAGGTACATGCAACCCTTGGTATGGTCAAGAGCTACTATGAATGGGATTGGGAGGGCGCAGAGCGGGCCTTCTTGCATGCCGATGAACTGAATCCCAATCTGGCCATGAATCACTACCACTATGCGTGGTATCTCGCTCTTTTCGGGCGCATGGATGAAGCCATAACGGAACATAAACGTGCGCAGGAACTGGATCCGCTAACGCCCCTTCACACGTCCTGGCTGGGAGGGCTGTACTGGATGGACAACAGATATGAAATGGCGATAGAAGAATGCCAGAAGGCATTCGAATTGGATCCCGATAATTGGGCTGGATTGTTAGTCTTGGGAGACGTTTTAACCGAAACGGGTAGGTATGAGGAAGCTATCACGGCACACCAAAAGATAGCCCGCTCTTTATGGCCTCTTGGGCGCACTTATGCGCTTGCTGGACGGATGGATGAGGCGAGGAAGATACTTGCTGAATTAAAAGCAAAGAAAGTCACACCAATGCGTGCTTTTGGCCTGGCCGTATTGTACACGGCGTTGGGGGAAAAGGATGAGGCATTCCGATGGCTGGCCTATGAACAACATCACGCTTGGGTCGCCTGGGTCAGGGTGTTGCCTTGGTTTGAGCCTCTATGGGACGATCCACGCTTCAAAAATGTGCTGCAACGAATGAACCTGCCGGAGTTGGAATGATCGGTAAAACCATTTCTCACTATAAAATCCTCTCAAAACTCGGTGAAGGCGGCATGGGTGTTGCTTATCTTGCTGTGGTCATCAATCATCAAAAGGCCATACAATATTGATCGGATAACGCAAACTCGCAGCCGTGATGTTCACGGATATTATCGGGTATACGATCCTGGTATCCAAAGACGGGGGGAAGGCATTGGCATACTTTCAATACAGGTATTCTTAAAATGAAAGGACAGACAAATGCAATCTAAACTATTTCGATGCATTTTTATGTGTATTCTGTTTTATCTGTGGAATCCAGCCCATGGTCAGGAAACAGATGTCCAGGTTCATTTTCGAGTAAAATGGGATGGCAAGGTCATTCCAGGGGTAACCCAGGTAAGTGGATTGCGGAGAGTGACCGAGGCCGTAGAACATCGATCTGGCGGAGATCCGAGTTTGATCCGTTACTCGCCCGGTCTTTCAAAGTATGTCCCCATCGTATTAAAAAGATCGCGTACCCATGATAAGGAATTTGAACAATGGGCCAATAAGGTTTGGAATTTGGGTTCCGGCTTGGGTACGGAGGTTTCTCTACAGGATTTTAGGAAGGACATCATCATCGAAATCTATGATGATACGGGACGGGTGTTGATGGCTTTCAAGGTCTACAGGAGTTGGCCGTCAGATTACATAGCCTTGACCGATCTTGATGTCGACAAAGAGACATTGGCCATGGAGGTGCTTACTCTGCATCATGAGGGCTGGGAACGGGATTATAGTGTAGAATAGTCATGAAGAAATCAAGATACTGTCAACAAAAACATGGGAGGTTGTCATGTCCTTGAAAGGGTTGTTCAGGTTTGCAGGCATGATACTCGGGTTTCTCCTTCTCTGTCCGACCATCGGCAGCGCTCAGCAGTTTTCAGTGAATACCCATCGTTTCGATCCTTATAAAAAATTCAAATTCCGCGTGAAATGGGACGGCCGTTATGTTCCGGGTATTATTCATATCAGCGGTTTGAATCGAACCACATCTGTCGTTACTCACCGAGAGGGCGGCGACCCGAATGTGGTTCGAAAATCGCCGGGTATGACGACGTATGAACCCATCACACTGGAAAGGGGCCGCACACACGATGCCTCATTTGAAAGATGGGCAAATAAGGTCTATCATTACGGTTCGGGTTCTGGTGCCGAGTCATCCCTGGAAGATTTCCGTAAGGATATCATCATCGAGTTGTATAACGAAGCAGGGCAGCTCGTCATGGCATTCAGAGTGTATCGCTGCTGGCCGTCCAAATACAGCCCGTTGCGAGGACTCGACGCCTCAAGCAGGGATATCGCACTGGAAACGATGATGTTGGAATACGAGGGATGGGAAAGGGACACCGACGTGATGGAGCCCAGTGAACCTTCATTTACCGTACCGCGATAAAGGCGTATCAGAGGAGATCGATTACACAGTTGATCGACCAACGCAAAGTCGCCGCTGTCATGTTCACGGACATCATCGAAAGGCAAGGCGATTTCAAACGATATAATTGCGGAAAGACTCGGTACAAGCAATACGAGCTCTAACAATAAAATTCCGAACAGATTTTAAATACGAATTGATTAGGCCGATTTCAACGCGTTTCATGAAGGAGGTGGTGAGAGGCAAAGCATAAGAGTCACTCGAATTCGAATTTTTTGTGGGCGTACATATTCCGGAAAATATGCATCGTTCATGCGTAAAACGGAATGGAGGTGAAGATGACACTCAAAACACTCATGTCCATCAAAGCCGTGATATGCCTCGTATTTGGTATTGGTTACATTTTCTTCCCATCCTCGGTTGCTTCCTACTTTGGACTCTACCCAGAAATAGGCGGACGATTAATGGCCCAGTTCTTCGGTCAGGCATTCTTTTTACTCGGATTGCTTCTGTGGTTGGCCAGGGGTACGTCTGAGCCGGGTATACGCAAGGCTTTTGCGTTGTCACTCTTTGTCGGTGA
>CAZTKR010000233.1:5443-6234 GCA_964614115.1 uncultured bacterium
TATCTCACTGATAGCGGTCTTAACCAAAATCACGAATGCATTGGGATGGCTGCCCGTCGTGCTCTACTTAGTGATTGGATTGGGTTTTGGATATTTCTTAATCTCAAAGCCAAAGCCCGCGTAGATGTAAATCGTATGCGTTCTGTTTATCCTGCGTATGAAATCGGCCTAATATTATTTGTAACTATTTGATGCAGATAACAGACCATGGTATGTTAAACTCATCCACGATGCCCAGGTCTTATTTTTGTGTTGATAATCACCTGTCACGAACACGGAGAACAAATGATTGCCATCAAACCAGGGCTTCATGCGATGGAAAAAGTCAAAGCTCGCATCCGCATAGAATCGTCATCCTTGAAAGCAGGTAGAACGATGGCACCGTTGTGCCGAATGATCATTATTTTTTTCATCTTTCTTTGTTTTTTCGTTCGTTGCACAGAGGAGACGCCACCCGAGGTTGTTATAGAAGGCCCGCCCAGTAGTTATTATATTGACTCAGACCGGTATCCGTCATGGTCCCCTGATGGTCAGAAGATTGCTTTTCATTCAGAACGCGATGGCAATTGGAACATCTTTGTTATCGACACCAGCGGACAGAACCTGACAAGATTGACGACACATCAAGACCTGGATATCTATCCCCGCTGGTCGCCGGATGGATTAAAGATTGCGTTTGTAACGGCGAGAGATGGCGATAGAGAAATCTATACGATGAACGATGATGGGTCCGATCCGATGAATATAACGAATCATCCGGCAACGGATACGTATTTTTCCTGGTCACCGGA
>CAZTKR010000234.1:0-6229 GCA_964614115.1 uncultured bacterium
TCGGCGGGAAAAGTCAAGGAGTTTCCATCTTCGGAATCCAGGATGTTTTTAGAATCTCAGAGGCTTGATTTTATGGCGAACCCTCTATCCGGGTTCATCCTTTCATCCCGGCCCTCACACCCCTCACAACGGCCCGGGCAACCAACTCTGCCGCAACGGTGCCTATCACGTTGACATCCGCCTCTCTGTCGCCCGTGGACAACGCAAACACGATGTCACCGTCGTACATCGTATGCGCCGGCCGTGTCGTTCGCGATATGCCGACCTGGGCCATCTGCGCGACTTTGATGGCCTGTTCCTTATTCAGCCTGGCGTTCGTGGCCACGACGGCCAGGGTGGTGTTGGTTCCGGCACGTCGGAAGGGATCGACAGGGTGCTCTTTCAGGAAGGCGACGCTATCCAGGAAGCTGCCGTCGTCCAGGCGGTTCCCCCCGACAATTTCTCCGTTGTCCGGATCGATCACATCACCAAAGCTGTTGGCCACGGCCAGAGCGCCTACCACGATGCTGTTCGGCAGTTCCTCGGCACACGTCCCCAGGCCACCGTCGGACCGGCGCAGGGGATCGCCCACTTTCCCAACGGTTGCGCCCGTTCCCACGCCCATCCGTCCCTCTCGGTCCTCATCGGCCGAGGCGTTGCGGCACGCTTCATATCCCATCTGTTTATCGGGACGGATGCTCGGATCACCCACGAAAAGATCGAAAATCACAGCAGCCGATACCAACGGTACTTTGGCCACGACCACGTCGTAACCGACGCCCTGCTCTTCCAAATACTGCTGCACGCCGCAGGCCGAATCCAGGCCAAAGGCACTGCCGCCCGTAAGAACAACGGCATGAATTCGATCCACATTCCTCACAGGCTTCAGCAGTTCCACCTCCCGGGTTCCAGGCGACGACCCCCGCACATCCACGCCTCCCACGGCTCCTCCTTCGGGCAGGATAACCGTACACCCCGTCCGGGCCTTCATGTCCTGGGCATGGCCCACTCTGATTCCCGGCACACGGCAAATAGACAAGGACTTCTTTGCTCCCTTTGGCATCGATGAATCTCCAGCATGACAAAATCGAAGGACCATAAAGAACGATCCGTACTAGCGTAAATAGACCATCTTCCGGATCATCACAGTATGACCGGTAGTGAGTCGGTATACATACACGCCAGAGGCCAGCTTGTTGCCAGCCTCGTCGCATCCATCCCAAGATACGTCATGGTCACCCGCGTTTTGTTTTTCTTGAACCAGGGAACGAACGCGCCGTCCCATGACGTCATACACATCCAGGGAAACCGTGTGCAAAGCACCACTACTTCCTGGGATTCTGTACGCGATGACGGTCGTTCCATTAAAAGGATTGGGAAAATTCTGGGACAGGGAAAACGCATGTGCCGTCACTGTCTCATCATCATCGGATACGTCTGTAATCCGCCGCATGGCCTCCACCGCGTCCAGCTTCCCGAATCCCCAGTCTTTCGTCCATTCCTCCCCGCCCATGGAAGCGGCTTTGCGGGCCGAGAAGATCAGATGACCACGGATTTCCGACGCCCATTGATCCGGATCGGCCTGAAGCATCAGAGCCACCACGCCCGTCACATGGGGGGCCGACATGCTGGTGCCCTTCATGGCCCAATGAACCCCATCGGTGGACGTCTCGTGGGGAATGGGATCGGGATCGATGAAACCGGACAGGGAGGAAAGGATATACTCCCCTGGAGCCACGACGTCCGGTTTTTGACGATTGTCCCACGTGGGGCCCGGACTGGAAAAATCGGAAAGCGCGCCTACTGTCAATCCGCCGGGATGGTACGGGTCCATGTACAGACTGGGCCATTCGTCTCTGGACACATACGAGCCCACGGCGATGCATAAGCGCGAATTACCCGGCTCTGCCACCACCATGGAACGATCCGATCCGCTGGTGATCTGAACGTTATTCGAAGAGTCGTAGAGCCAGCCGTCGAAACGTTCCTCTTTATCCGGCTCATCGGAATACAGTAGCCCGGCGAAGAGAAGCGTCCACGTGCCCACGGCAAGATTATCCACAAGAGTGCCTTCCGGCCGCCCATCCGATATATGAATCCAAAGCTCCCTTTGCCCATTCCCAGGATAGAGATCGGGAATAAGGGCGTTGTCCACGAAGATTCTCCCCTCGTCCCCCTCCCAGATTCCCCTATCCCCACGACCCAGAGGGCCATAGGACACATCGCCCGGCGTCGTGACCGTGACCTCCAGATCGGATAAAGCCGGGTGCCACACATCAAAAAAAGCGAAATCATTATCACCTTGTTCGTTATAAGCGATGGAGAATGTGACAACGAGGGTGTCTCTTCCCTGATAAACGGATAACGGCATTCCGAAGTGGGGCGGGTGATCGCCGTCGTTTCCGGCCGCTGTCACGATGGCCCGTCCAGGTCTCTCGTTCAGTATATTGTCGATGGCCTGCTCGAATTCACTCGTTCCGTCGTGCGGCCCGAAATGGGTTCCCCCCACACTCAAGTTGATGACCGCAGGACGGGGAGGATTCTGCTCTTCCGCCTTCTGAAAGATATACCGGATACCATCGACGATTCGGTCCGATTCGTATACGCCATCGCCGCCTTTGACCACGATGAGCTCTGCCTCGGGCGCAACACCCACATAAACACCCGACGGCAATCCGTTACCCGTGGCCCGGCCGTTCCCCGCAGCGATGCCGGCCACATGGGTTCCGTGCCCCACCACATCCTTTCCCTGAACGATGCCGGCAGGAGAACCGTCGATCTCATCGTTGATATCCTGACGGGTGTATTCCGAACCGCGAACGAAACCGTCGGGAGGATCGCCGTCTTCGCAGGTTTGATCCCATAGAAAAAGTATCCGGGACTGCCCGCTCTCATCGATAAAATCGGGATGAGACCAGTCGATGCCCGAATCGTAGATACCGATGATCACGCCCTCACCCCGGTATTCGGTCGTAAAGAATCCATCCCATAACATGTCTGCCCGGATGTCGGGAACACTCTTGTCCAGCAGAGACCGGCACACAGAACCCGCCGTGATATACGTCACCTTACTCATGGCAGCGATGGTGGGAAGCTGATCGAGCATCACCGTGGCCGTGACGACGTCCCCTGCAACAGTACGGACTTTCACA
This sequence comes from uncultured bacterium, assembly GCA_964614115.1. GTDB lineage: Bacteria > Zhuqueibacterota > QNDG01 > QNDG01 > DSAB01 > CAZTKR01. The sequence goes on from CAZTKR010000234.1 coordinate 3,132, forward strand.
CCCGCTTGCCTCAACGCCTCGGGATCATCGGTGCGAATGAAGACCCCGGCAGCAGACGCTTCGATTTCAGCACGCCTCTCGTAAAGCTCTCGCAACACAGGCCCCATTTTGGCCGTCCAAGGTTTTCCATCTGTCTTCTCAATGGTAACACCCGGACCGGAACTCCAGAGGAGAATCCCGATGAATACGTAACGGGCAAGTATGGACATTGTGAGACGAAATCTTCTTTGCATGTTCATTGTTCGACTTTGGATGTTTTTAATCGATCACTCGCTCATCCCCTTCTGCTCCCTGGGATGAAAGGTCTGGATGACTTCCTTCAGGTATTCTCGGTCAAGATGCGTGTAAATCTGCGTCGTCGCGATGTCGGCATGACCCAGCATTTCCTGAACAGCCCGAAGGTCGGCTCCTCCTTCCAGCAGGTGCGTGGCAAACGAATGCCTTAGCGTATGCGGGCTGACGTTCTTGGAAATCCCTGCCTGGAGTACGTACGCCTTCAGGAGCTTCCACACGGCCACACGCGTCAACGGCTTGCCCCACATACTGAGGAACAGAAGATCGCCGGCCACTCCCCTTCCTTTCTTCATGAGTGCCGGCCTCACATCAATCCGATACCGCTGGACAGCAGCGAGGGCGATATCGCCCAGGGGCACGATCCGTTCCTTGGAGCCTTTTCCGAGCACGCGGGCCAATCCGTCTTTTTCCATGATGTTCGACTGGGTCAGGCCAACCAGCTCCGATACCCGAACGCCCGAGGCGTACATGAACTCCAGCAAGGCCTTGTCCCGTATTCCCCGAGGTTCCGTGTCATCGGGCTGGGCAAGAAGGCTCTCGACCTCATGGATTTCCATAACGGTGGGGAGTTTCTTGCCCATCTTGGGAATTTCGACATGAACAGTGGGATCGACCTCGGCCAGCTCCTCTCCGATGAGAAACCGGTGGAACATCCGAATGGATGTGATGTTCCTGGCCAGACTGGTACCGGCCATGCCCAGGTGACTCATCCGCACGATGAGCTCTGTGACATCCTGGGTTTGAATCCGTCGAACGTCTTGGACGTTGCGTTCCTGGAGAAAAACGAGGTAACGCCGGAGATCGTTTTGGTAGGCATCCCGGGTGTTGACGGAAAGTCCTTTATCCAAGACGATATGGTCCAGGAATCGATTCAATAAAGATTCAAATGTAGGGTTGAGTTCCGACAAGGAAAGGATTCCCGTTGCGTTCATCACCGATGGTCGTCGCGGGGCCATGCCCGGGATAGACGCGCGTGCGATCCTCCAAGACCATGAATTTCTCACGGATGGATGTGATGAGCGTCTCATGAGAAGATCCAGGAAAATCCGTGCGTCCGATGCTTCCCCTGAATAGCGTATCGCCCACGATGATAAATCCGTCTCCCTGAAAGCTGGTACTTCCGCGCGTATGCCCGGGTGTATGGAGCACACGAATCTCGGAGTTGCCGATCTCGATGATCTGTCCTTCCTGAAGCCTTCCATCGCTCCTACAGGCGTAAGGGGTGCCGAGAAAAGACGAAAAATTCTCGTCGGGACTGTCCAGCATTTCGGCATCGTGTTCGTGAATCCACACGCTCGCGCCCGATAATTCCTTGAGATAGGTCACACCACCGATATGATCGTAATGCCCGTGGGTGACGAGAATGGCATCGAGGTGCCAGTCCTCCTTCTGTATTTTCCCCCAGATTCGATCACCCTCATCGGCGGGATCCACCACGACGACGTTTTTCGTCGAAGGTTCTACGATAAAATAACAATTGGTCTGAAGCGGTCCCAGCTCCAGACTGAATATCTCGAGTTTACCCTGCATGTTCTAAACTATCTATCGGAGTCATTGTTTGGATATTCCCGGCGCAGGCCTTCACACAGACACCACATATCAGCTGACCGATGCCCCGCATCTTGGAGAATTCCTTCAGGCAGCTCAGGCATTTTTCCAGATCGTACGCGTCCCAATCGTTCCCCAGCGCGCCGGCCGGGCAGACCTCGATACAGCGTCTGCATGAGCCGCACCCTCCTTCTTCGGGAGGATCGGTCTTCAGAGGCAAATCGGTCAACACGGAGACCAGGCGCAGTCTGGAACCGTAACGCGCGTTCACCAGCAGGTTGTTCCTGCCCCTCCAGCCCAGACCGGCCGCTTCTCCCACGATGCGGTGTGAGACGGCTCCCCGCTGCGTATCCCAGTCGATGATTTGTGATGCGGGTATGGGTAGTGCCCGGAAACCCTGCTCCACAATATCCTGCGTGATGAGAAATGCAATCTTATCCAGGAGATTGTTGGCCTGCCGGTAATGCCATTTGTAGATCAGAGTCGGACGATCCTGGATTCCAGAGAGGACAGCCGGAGAGAGGAGTACGGCCATGGAGATGCCGTATTCCAATCCGTCGAGCTCTGCTGGTGATAATAAAAACCGGTCCTTGAGGGGACCGATCTCAGCAACGCCAAAAAGCCTGCCTCCCTCCCTGAAGGCGAGTTTTTTCAATCTCTCATAGTTCTCTTCTTCTTGTACCATAGTCATGAAATCGATTGCTCGGGCAGGATATGCTCCACCAGGGAAAGGGCGATTCCCGAAAGCATGACTTCAGGGCCCAGTTTGGTAAAGTCTCCCGACAGGAGGCTGGCATCGACGTTGGCGTACAGGGAACACGCTGCCGCCTTCTCGATGATCAATCCCGACAGCCTTCCCTCGCATTCCCCGACGAACGTGACTTCCCCCAGCATTTCGCTGACAACGTACCCGGAACAAAAATGAAGCTGCAGATGGGTAGACCGGGTATACACGGAAATCAGGTTCCCCCTCTGCTTACCGATGGGGATATTGGCATATATTTCCAGGGAGAGCTTACGGTTCTCTTCCGTATTTTCCAGGACGAGACGATAACAGCGCTCGCATTTTTGAAACTCTGCTCCCAGAATAGCCCCCATCGTATCAAAATCTTTTTTCTTGAATATAAAAGCCATACCCGACACCCTATTCTGATGGTTTGTTTAGACCATAACACTCATCGAATCTTCATACGAAAAAAAAGCCTCACAGTTCACAATTTTATCAGCACATGCATCACAGTACCCGCTCCCAGAGG
>CAZTKR010000235.1:0-6171 GCA_964614115.1 uncultured bacterium
TGTTCGCCGAGGAGATCGATGTCAAAGAATACATCAAAATCAAGGACATCCGTATCGGCAGCGAAAACATCGCCGGTATCGATATCCCCGTGTTCGAAGACTTGACGTTCGAGGATGTGGAGGTCGATTTTTTTAACACGCCCGTGTGGATCGACCGGGGGATCGACGTCTGCAAAGAACAGGTCAAACGAAGCATAGAGAGAGAGATTGCCGAGAAGCAGGATGCGATTCTGAGGGAAGAGTTGCGAACCACGATTCAACGCATCAAACTCTTCGAGGAAGTGAAAATCCCCGAGGCTAGGGAGAATATCCGGGTCATCCAAATTTTCCTGGGCGATCAGCAGACGGCCGGAGTGGTTCGGGGTAAAATTGCTAAAGCGAAAATCCTGAAGAAGAAATTGGCAGGCATGACGGTATGATCGTAAAAATGAAAAAGATCACGCTCCTGTTGAGCGCCAAGCAGAGAAAGGACACACTGTCAAAACTGCGCAAGCTGGGCGTGCTCCATATACACAACGTAAAGGCCCCTCAGTCGGATGATATCGATTCCTTAACGTCCGAGATGGCCCATGTCACCAAGGCACTCCAGATAGTGGGAGAGATCGATTCTGACCAGAAAGACACCCAGAATGGAAAGGCCTCTTCCCATGTCCACAGCATTGTTTCCCTGGCCGAAGAAAAGCAGGGGTTGTTGAGCAAGCTGGAGGAGAAGCAGGAGTCGGTTCAGTGGTTCGACGATTGGGGATCGGTCTCGTATCAAACGCTGAGGGAACTCCGGCAGGCCGGGGTATTCGTCCGCTTTTATGTAACATCCAAGTCTGCCCTCAAGAAACTGTCCGGCGATCCCCTGATCCATATCGTCAAGGAAGAGAAGGGATCCGTGTATATTGCCTATTTTGCCGAGTCTCACGATGATCGACTGGATTTTCGGGAAGCGCACATCCCGGAAATCGAGGAGGCTTCAGTCAAATCGGAAATCAGCACGATCCAGGAACAGATCGCAGAGATCGATGAAAAGCTGGAGACGTTGTCCCAGTATCGGAAGAGTTATGATGCTTACCTGACCGATTTGGAAAAGCGGCTCGAATTCTGCCGTGCTCTGCACGGTATGGGCGATGAGGAGCGTTTTGTGTACATGCAGGGATTCTGCCCAGTGGAGAACGTCGCTAAAATAAGGGAAGCCGCCGACCAGGAGGCGTGGGCCTATGTGATCCAGGATCCCGATGATCCCAGCGAAGTTCCCACACTGATCCGGAATCCCGGATGGCTGCGCATCATCGATCCCCTCTTCAAGTTTATGGGAACTCTCCCCGGATACAACGAGTACGATATCAGCCTGTGGTTTTTGTGTTTTTTCAGCCTGTTCTTCGCCATCCTCATCGGCGATGCGGGCTACGGACTCGTATTCCTGGGGCTCACCTTTTTCGTTTCGAAAAAGGCCAAAAACCTTCCCAAGGAACCCCTCCGGCTGGTGTATGTGCTGGGCACCACCACCCTGGTGTGGGGATTGATCACAGGAACGTGGTTTGGATACGAGAAGATCGCCCAGCTGCCTTTCTTGAATTTGATGATCATCGATGAGATCAACAGCTTTGCGGAGGCGAATCAAAACTTCATGATGTATCTGTGCTTTATCATCGGGATCATCCACTTATCGATTGCTCACGCCATCCGGGGATTCCGTGTCATCAACTCGTGGGTGGCCCTGTCTGAACTGGGATGGATATGCATCCTTTGGATGCTGTTTTTCCTGGCCGGAGCCCTGGTCATCGGCAACCCCTTTCCCAGCTTCGCGTGGATTCTCCTGGTGGTGGGTGTTGTCCTGACCCTGGTCTTCTCGAATTTCCAGAAGAATATTCTCAAGGGTATCGGTGCCACGATGGGGAATTTGCCCCTGGACGTGATCAGTTCTTTTTCAGACATCGTGTCGTACCTGCGCTTGTTCGCCGTGGGATATGCCTCGGTGACAGTGGCCAGCAGCTTTAACGATATGGCCCTGGACGCGGGATTCGGCTCTCCTCTCACGGGCTTGGTAGCTGCCTTTATCCTGTTTTTCGGGCATTCGTTGAACATCATGCTGGGCCTGATGTCCGTCATTGTGCACGGCATCCGGTTGAACATGCTGGAATTTTCGGGTCATCTGAACATGCAATGGGCCGGCAGGCAATACCAGCCCTTCAAGGAATAAAAGCGTGAATAAAGGGTAGTCATCCGGAACCACAATAACGAAGAAAGGAAAAAAACGATGATTTCAGGATTCGGTGATTTGAATGCATCCTTGATCTTGGCAGCTCTGGGGTCAGCGTTCGGCACGGGTGTGGCTGGAATCGCAGCCATCGGTGCCTGGAAAAAGGCGTTTGCCCAAAACAAGGCAGCACCGTTCATCCTCGTCGCCTTCGTGGGTGCTCCTCTGTCTCAGACGATCTATGGTATGATTCTACGAAATGCCATCCAAAGTGCCAACTTACCAGCCAATACGTTCTACCTGCAGATTCTCGTGGGAGGGTTTGCCGGAATCATCATGGGACTGTCGGCTTTTATCCAGGGTAAGGCAGGTGCCAAAGCCGCGGATGCCCTGGCCGAAACTGGCAAAGGATTTGGGAATTACATCATGGTTCTCGGTGTGATCGAAACCGTGGCCCTGTTCGTCATGGTCTTCGCTATGACGGCCCTGCCCCAAGGCTAAACGCATCGCCCTTACCTAAATAGGGCTCCGACATTCGAATTATAAAGTGATGCCGTGGATACACATTTTCGTGTGTTTCACGGTATGTTTTTTGCACAATATATAAAAAATATTGACTTTTGGCCGGTTTTTGACCATATTCTACGGTGTGGTATGGATCGTAGCTGCGGTGATTTCGTATAGTAGGCCAATCGAGTATTTTTAGAGTCATCTGGAACTTTAATCCGTCGGAGGGGTAAACCTCTTGTAGGCAGACTATCTCAAGATGAAATGTGTTGATTCGCAGTGCAAAAGATACTGTATAAACAGGAGGATACCCATAGAATAAAGACCTTGGTGGGGAATTGGATGGAAAAACGTGTGTTCATCACAGCGTGTCAATCACGCATTTTGATCTGCTTGTTATTCGTAAGCTTGATCTCCAATGCCTCTTTTCTCCCCGCTCAAGAATCATCCCCTTCCGAGAGCGGTCTCACGTATTATCTTCAATTAAAAAACGAAGAATTCCTTCAGGCCATGGTTCCCAAGGAACGTTTTCTCCTGGGACTGGTACAGGGTGTGCACGAAGAGATGAAGGCCCGGCGACTGGAGGGCGCCGATCTCTCCGATTTGGGTATTCTCGAAGCCATCCCGCCCGAGCAGGTATTTATCGAGGCGTTCGAGAAGGAACTCCAGAGAGTCGTTGCCTTGATGGATGAAATTGACCGTCTCGAACGAGAGGCAAAACGGCAATCGGATTTTCAGATTATAACAGCGCTGTCCAGGCTAAAAAACCGGGTTCGTGAGCTCATCGAGAAAGGACGGTACACGTCCAGTACAGGTCCAACGAACGCGGAAGTAACTTCTCCAGAAACACAAACCGTGGTCGATGATGCCCGTATCCAGGATGAGGGTGCCAGCCGTGACGATGCTGGTGAAGAACCTGTCCAGATCGATAACCTCTATGAGCAATGGAAGTTCAACCGCATCCTGAATTATAAGGTCAAATTGACGGAGTATGAATTCTTCCGCGCGCGTCTTCTAAGAACCGCGACGCCGGATCAGGAATTCAGAATGTTCAAGAATGACCTGCAGCGAGCCTTGGTGAGTTATTCGGCAGGGGATTTCCTTGTATCCCGAATGCAACTCCAGGATATGCTGGAGACGTATTCACATTACGAGACGTTGGACGATGTCCTCTATTATGCGGGCGAGTCGAGTTATGGATGTAATTTTTTTGATGAGGCCTTAGACGTATACAACCGTCTTGTAAAGGACTATCCTGACTCGCCCTTCTGTGCCAGGGCCCTGGTTAAGCTCGTTTACATTTATTACATATACGGTGAGTTCGATCGGCTCTCGGGCATTTATCAAGAGATTCTGCTCCGTAAAGCACAGTTGGATGTCGATACGTTCGGTACGGTCACGTATCTGGTTGCTTTTTCCCAATTCAAAGCGGGGCAGTACAACGAAGCCCTGGAATTTTTAGCTCATATGGCACCGGAAGCCACGTATTTTTATCCATCCCTGTACCTCTCTGCGGCGTGTTATTCCAATGTGGGCAATGACGATTTAGCCATTTCCCTGTACAAACGGTTAATCCTGGAGGATATTAAAGGAGACGGCGACCCCGTTCTGGCACAGATAAAGAACAACGCACTCCTGAAGACGGGATTGATCTACTACGAGCGAGGGGACCATGCGAAGGCCACAGAATTCTTCGATGCAGTCACTCAGGATAATCCTCACTATGATCTCAGTGTCATCGGCAAAGCCTGGAGCGCTTACCGTTCTGGGAAACCCGGGGAAGCTTTGCAAAACGTGGATTGGGTATTGCAGAATTCCGTGATTTCCAGTTACGTGTACGAAGCCAGGGTTCTGGCGGCCAGTGCCAAGGACCTGTTGGGACATTCCGAGGAGGCCATCGAGGACTTAAAATACGTATTGCAGACAGGAACCCGGGCTGATGAATTGGGACGGTATCCGTCCGCCGGGAAGCCGGGACAACCTCGCGATGTGTTTCAACAGGAACGGGAGATGCGGCAACGCGAGGTCCTGGCCGAGATCGAGGATATACGGCAATTTCTGGAAAATTCTGCATCCTGGTCAGAATCTACCGACGCACACGAGGAATCCAGTCAGGAGTTCTCGACAGTGATGGGTTCCCTGCAGAACAAGATAGAGATGCTGGATCTCTTGGAAGAGCAGGCCAGAGAAAAAGAAGACGCTTCCGCACTGGACGAGATACGCGTGCTCAGGAGCGACCTGATCGACACACTGGATGATTATCGGGAACGCGTTTCCAAGATTTCACCTGACCCGGGGGAGGATCCGCTCCTCAGGCGTATGGGCATGTCGGCGTATCTGAAGTACGTATTTCGTTCGCTCTTGACGCAAAATCTTCGGGAGAAACACCAGACACTGAAAAATATCGAGGAAGCGAAAGCCCTGCTGGATGAAGCCCGACGTCAAGGCCAGTTTGACCTCGGCCTTCGTATGGAGATTGCCCACGAGGAATTCCAGGATTATTACGGGAAATTAAACCAGCATGAGGTATGGCTCAAGGAAAATTTTCCCCGGGACTTCGAAGCGGAATTGGATCAGTGGACCAGATTCAGCGGGTACGGAATCAGCAATATCAATTTTTCCAGGATAAAAGAATACGACCGGCAGATCGCCCAGATCTCTCAGACCATCGATGACTTGGATTTTGTGTTCAAGGCCAAGCGAAAGGATTTGGAAAACCGGATTCAGGGCCTGCTGAGCGACGTGGCCAAGATCGAAGAACAGATGCTCAAAGAGATCAACAACAGGGAGCAGAGGGAGAAGGAACGCTTTTTCAAGACGGAATACTTCAACAGGCAACGCCAGGAGACGGTGGTGGGCGGCCTGAAGGAAAAACCAGAACCCGAGAAAAAGAGTCCTGAACGAGAGGAACAGGAATGATCCGAAAGAGGCTCCACATCCTGATTCGGTTGGGATTCTGGGTGGTATTCGCCCACTCCGGCTTTTCCCAGGTGAATCCTTCGGCCATCGATTCCACGTTCTGGTTCCTTTCTCTGCCGGAGCTCCAGAGTCATCGCGCGTATTATATCCAGGAGCTGCGAGCCCTACAGGAAGAGAAACAGAATCTCATCAACAGAGGGATCGAGGATGGAGAGCGCCTCCTGGAAATGAAGCCGGATCTCGAATACATCGATGAAATCCTCATCCGGCTGGCCGACCTCTACTACTACAAGGAAAAGGATGATTATCTCCAGCGCATGGAATGGTTCCAGCAGAAACTAGAGCGGGGAGAGCTGGATGATCTGCCCGAAGAGCCGAATCTGGACTGCAGTCAATCCCTAGAGATTTATCAACGTATCATCGATGAATTTCCCCAGAGCCAGTTGGTGGACGATGCCTTCTACAACAAGGGATTCCTTTTGGAGGAGACCGGGAAGAATAAAGAAGCCCATCAGGTTTACATGCACCTCATCGAAGCCTATCCCGAGAGTAAGTACGTA
>CAZTKR010000236.1:0-6160 GCA_964614115.1 uncultured bacterium
CTCAATATATGCGTCTGCAAAGATCTTGATTGGCAATCTTTTCGATACGAACTATCCGCCTTTTTCAAATGATCCTGTTTATAAGTACAACCTTGTGTATTTGGACGATTTTTCTCGAAGATTTCACTATCTTAACAAAGATATTATGCCGATCGTGACTGTAGGATTGAAACAACGTGTGATTCTGGATGTTGGCAGTCAGTGCATAGAATCAAACGACATGGAAAGTTGAGCGATTAAGGAGGGATCATTCCCATACACTCAGGGCGCTATCAGGCACAAAGGGAATGATCTGGATGCACGAACAAAATTCATGGGATCGACTTTAAATCTAACAGGAGGCCCTTATGTTAAAACGACTCAAAGGTCTGAACAGACGTGAATTTTTATCAAAAAGTATCACAGGGATGGCTTCCATCGGAATCCTGGATATATCGAGAAAGCGTGTGTTGCCCACCAATCCGCTGGGAATCGGGCAAACCACAAAAAAAGAGATTATTACAAGGACGCTGGGAAAAACGGGCATACGAATACCTATCGTCAACATGGGCGTGATGAATACGCTGGATGCGGCGTTGGTGAAAAAGTCCTACGAGATCGGTGTCCGTCATTTTGATACGGCGGCATGGTATATGCGCGGTGGGAACGAGGAGATGGTGGGACAGGCACTCAAAGACCTCAATGCCCGCGATAAGGTAATCATCAGCACAAAAATCTACGTGCCCACCCAGCAGAGAAACATGACACTGGAAGCTGCGAAGGAGACCTACCTGCGCATTGCAGGAGAGAGTCTGAAACGGCTCCAGACCGATTGTGTGGATATCCTGTATTCGCATAATGTACCGGACCTAAAATGGCTCAACAACCCCGGCATCATCGAAGCGCTCCAGCAGTTGAAGAAAGAGGGGAAAACCCGATTCATCGGATTCACAACCCATATGAACATGACAGAATGCATCAAGGATGCCATCCGGTCAGGGGTCTTTGATGTCATCGAAACAGCCTACAACTACTCCCTCAGCGATGACGAAGACTATCGAAACACCCTTCAGCAGGCGGCAAAGAAAGGCATCGGCCTGGTCGCCATGAAGACCCAGTGCAGTCAGTATTGGTACCGACAGAATCTTCCCCAGTCGCTTCAAAAATTCTACGAGGGAAAAATCGTGCATACGGCCGTGCTGAAGTGGGCCCTGAAGAACGATTTCATTACCACGGCCATTCCCGGATACACGACATTCCAGCAGATGGAAGAGGATTTCTCCGTGGCCTACGATCTTGAATACACAGAAGATGAAAAGAAATATCTGGAAGATCGCAAGGTGAAACTGTCTCTGGGTTACTGTCGTCAGTGTCAGACATGTTTGGCCACATGTCCCTACGGTGTCGATATACCCACATTAATGCGTACACACATGTATGCGGCCTGTTATTCCAATTTCTACCAGGCACGAGATGCCTTGGACAGCATTCCGACAGAAAAGGGCCTTCGCGTGTGTCAATCGTGTCAGTCGTGCAGTGCTTCCTGTGTGAATAGGATTGATATCGGGCAACGGATCGATGAGTTGAAGAACCTGTTTGTTTGAGTATATATTAAACGGTAAGAATTCGCCTCATGTATGATTCGTCTTCAGACAGGAGATTTTTCTTTGCATGCAGGTCTCTCGAGAATTCATGCGTATGTCTCTGTCATGATTCTGAACAGGTCTTCATCTGAGAGCTAAGAAAGAATATGCATCCTTGTGATGCAGGTTCTAATCGATTGTATCGGTGGCAGTTTCTACGGTTCGATTTTTTGTATTTGCAGATGATAGAGAATCAACGGTTCTGGTCATTCAGACTCTTGATACTTTCAATGATGCCGATCAGTTGACCGTCTTTGTCTCGGAAGGGTCTCGCCGTCATGATAGACGGGAAGGGAATATTGCCCGGTAAATATTGAATAATCTCGCATTCGATACGATCGGTGTTTCCATGAAGTTTAAACAGGGGACACTCGAGGCTGTGACACAAAGAATTGCGGAGCACACTGTAACATTTCTTGCCGATTATCTCATTCTCTTTCATTTTAAGTAAATTCAACAACGTTTTATTCACGCGCAATACGTTGAACTTTTTATCGACAACGCGTATGCCGTCGGAGACCATGTTGAATATCCCATCGAGTTTTGCATGGGCCAGACGAACTTCTTCTTTAATCCGTTTCCGTTCCGTGATATCCCGAATGATGCTGATCCATGCCGGACGGCCCTGATATTCGATTTCATCGGAGCGTATGTCCACTTCCATCCGTTGACCGTGTTTTGTGATGTGTGTGTACACGAACGATTGATCCACATTCCGGACGTCTATGGTTTTACGCACTTTTTCGTGGTCTTTTTTAGGATGCAGATCAAAGGGTGTCATTGACTTCAGTTCGTCTTCGGAATACCCGTATGTTTTAAGAAAAGCAGCATTACAGTCGAGAATTCGGTAGGATTGTTTTTCGAAAATCACAACGGGATCGACGATTCTGTTGAAAAGAGAGCGATACTTCTGTTCACTCTCCCTCAGGGCTTTTTCCGCGATTTTTTGTTCGGTGACGTCCACGAACGATACCATCAAACCGATGGGGTTTCGATCTCTGTCCGATATGACTGCCACGGAAATGCGCGTGTCGAATGACGAACCGTCTCTCTTTGTGGCCGGGATTTCCTCTTCCCAGCAGACACCTTCGCGCCCCTTCATCCGAGATTTTTTAAACGTCGTACGGGACATCCGCCAGAAATCACCAGCCGGTCTTCCCAACACGTCTTTCTCATCCTCATATTCCCATAACCGCAGGAATGAACGATTGACATAGGTGAGACGTTCCTCCGGATCGACCATGGCCATGGCGATGGGGGATAGAGCGATCAGATCGTCCTTGAGTTTTAGTAATCGATGGGCATCCGTCGGAACCGAATTAACGGCCACAATCTCTCCGGTTTTCAGTTTGAAAATATCGTACTCTCGCTCTGGATTGATGAGGCACTCATTGTGTTTCGACAGGCGTATCCGCTCTGGCTTACCGGTCCGGTATACCTTCCCAAGTGTGTCCAAGAAGCCCGAGCTTTTGGCATCGGGGAATAATACGGCCAGATTTTTTCCAATAACATCCTCTTTAGCCATCCCATGGATTTTCAATCCGGCATCGTTGATATTCTCCAGGATGAATGCTTTGCCTTCGCCTTGAGCGCGAAAAACAGCCATCCCAAAGGCTGCAAGTCGGAAGAATTCATGATATGTCTCTTCATGCCTTGCTGGCCCTTGATTCACATTGCCCTCATAAAGCGCCATTTCGATGGCTGTCTTCAACTCTTTGTTATGAAAAGGCTTGACGAGATATCCGTGTTGTTCCGTTCGTTGGTTATGCTGAATATATTGTTCATCGGTCCGGGTCATCAATCGGATGACAGGAATTTGGAACTGATTGCGGATAATGTCTGCTTCATCGATGCCATCCTCCCTCTTGCTGTGCCTGATATCCATCAAAATGAGATCGGGTCGAGCTGTATCGAGGTTATCGATGGCTTCGGAAACAGATGCGACCGCTGTTGGAACCTCATACCCCAGTTCCAGTAATTTCGAACGTAATTCCCAGGCACTCTTTTTTTCATCGGCCACGACCAGGATTCGCACACGGGCCATGGGTGTTCCTCCATGGGATCTGACCACAAACCATTCATTGAACTTGCTGCAAAGTCTTTGCCATAGCCCTTACTGGAAAGTTAATTATAATCTACTATTTATCATTTATTTAGAGATACGATAAAATGACGGGTCTCCTCATGAGTCCTGAAAGAGGAGATGAATTACCCGGCAGGTAGGTAATTTTTACAGTTTGCCAATGATGGCACGGAATTCGTGCTGGGTTTTAAGAGGGTCGGAAAGTAATACGAAACGCTGTCCCACGGGCCCGGTCCATGTGAATGGAACCCTCGAGTTGATCCTCGGCAAGAATTCGAACCAAGTGCAATCCCAGGGATTGGGTTTGTTGGATATCCAAATCCTTCGGAATACCGATTCCATTATCCCTCACCGTCAGCACGATATTTCCGTCATCAGATTCTTTAATGGTCACATCGATTTTGGCTTTTCCTTCCCATGTCGGGGGGAATGCATGCTTGAGGGCATTGGAAAAGAGTTCATTGATAATTAATCCACAAGGCACGGCCGTATCCACACCCAAGGAAATTTCTGCGACGTCCACGTTCAGTTTTATTTTTCCGCCTTTCGTGTTGTATGCCCGATATAGACTGGATATCAGGTTCTTGACGTATCCCGCAAAATCCACATGACTGAAATCGCTGGAGCGGTAGAGCTCTTCGTGAACGAGGGCCATAGATCGAACGCGGTTTCGCGTTTCCTCAAACATAGCGAAAGAGGGTTCGTTCACTACTTGCCTAGACTGAAGGTTGAGCAGACTGCAGATCACCTGCAAATTGTTTTTCACACGGTGATGTATTTCTTTCAGAAGGATTTCTTTTTCCTTGAGGGATGCTTTTAGACGATTTTCGGTTCGCTGGCGTTCGGTGATGTCTCGGGCGATACCCAATACCATGGTCTGGTTCTTGAATTTTAAAGGGAAGGCCCGTATTTCGACGGTAACTTGAGATTTGTCTTTTCGGTTCAGTGTCAGTACATCGGGTCCGGTAGCCTGACCGAGGGCGTTCTTTGCCAGTATCTTGGCTGCTTTTGCAGCCTGATTGGCCGGCATGATCTTCAAATTCAAGAAACTCTTACCGATCAATTCTTCTCTCTTGTATCCCATCAGTTTTACGGCTGCTCTATTTCCATCGATAAAATTCCCTTTCAAGTCGTTCAAGTAGTAGGCATCCGGAGCATAGTCGAACAGAATCTTGAACCATTCCTGGCTATCCCGCAAGGCCTCCTCGGCCAACTTGCGGTCTGTGATGTCCTGAAGGATTCCGAAGGAACCGATGATGTTTCCTGTTTCCTCATCTCGAAGAGGGATGGAACTATCACTTACCCATTTCTCTTTGTTATCTCGTGTACGGATACGAACATCGGCTTTGTATTGAGGAATTTTCCCGCGGATAAAAGCCTGGCGGCACGCTTCCGGATCGATTGGGATGTCCGGTATCAGCACCCTGACTTCTTCTAGAAGTTGGTAAAACGTCCTTTCTGTAAATTCTTCCGGTGGAATGCCGAGAAGATTCTTGATCCCGTCACCCACGAAATCATAATGACCCGTGCCGATGGTTGGCCTAAAAATTAGACGAAAGGGAACGCCGGCGGCATTCTCGATGACCTGTCTGTAGAATGTTTCCGATCGTATGATGGCATTCTCTGCCTCTTTGCGATTCGTGATGTCAACGATGACACCCCTTAATCCCACAATCACATCATCGCGAACGATAGGGCTCGAGTAGATGAGGACGGGAAACGTGCTGCCGTCTTTTCGCAACGCTTGGTATTCGGTCGCTTCCAATTCCTCGCCCTTTAAGATTTTTTTTATATTCGTCGAGGCTCTCACCCTGTCCTCAGGTATTAACATGTCGATGCAGTTTTGACCTTTCTCAAAATCTTCCTGAGTGTATTGAAACGCCTTGAATGCGGCCAGGTTGCAGTACGTCAGGTTGCTTTCGAGGTTCGTCTCAAAGACAATCAGGGGAAGCAACTCGGCGAGTTCCCTGAATCGTTCTTCACTCAAACGAAGCGCCTCTGCCGCGCGTCTGCGCTCGGTAATATCGTTGGTCATCAGGATAACGCCCTCGACGTTTCCTTTTTCATCGACGATGGGTGCGGCTTCGACTTCGAGATAGAGTTCGACTCCAAAAAGCGACTGATAGCGGATCACTTTACCGGTAATACTCTCACCGGCAAGAACATGAGCGAGGTCTGAAAGGACGCCGGCTTCTTTAATCGACGGCAACTCAGCCAATTTTTTGCCCAACGCTGGGGATACCACATTTGCTGGAACGCCCGTCATTCGCAGCATGGCAGGATTTTCATAGGTTATAACACCCTCCGAATTCAGATACATGATACCCAGGGGAGCCGATTCCACCAATCGGCGATTGAATAATTCGGACTTGATGAGCGCCTTCTCAATTTTTTTCCGTTCGGTAATGTCCCGCACGCTTGCCTGTATGTATTTTTTATGGGCGATTTCCAGGGG